>JAADBR010000013.1 GCA_009995705.1 Microcystis aeruginosa W13-11 | reverse complement strand
CTCTAAGATTCCTTTCCGAATGCTTGATTATCGCATTCGCGTCTATCGTCGTCATCCCCAAACACCAATGCGTCAAGTGGTAATTTATCTGCGACGCAGTGATTCCCCCCTAGTACAAGAAAATACCTTCCGTCTGGGGGAAACCTTTCATTCTTTCCAAGTCATCCGTCTTTGGGAAGAAAAGACACCACAATTTTTCCATCATCCCGGTTTATTACCCTTTGCTGTTCTCAGCAATACCGATGACCCCGAACAGGTGTTAACTCAGGTGTCCCGTTCTCTAGAAACTATCCCCCAAAAACAGGTACAAAGCAATCTCGCTGCCGCTACCAGTATTCTCGCCGGGTTAGTATTAAATCGAGAGACGATTAAAAAAATCCTTCGGAGTGAGATTATGAGAGAATCCGTCATCTATCAAGATATTTTAGAGGAAGGCAGAGAGGAAGGCAGAGAGGAAGGAGAGGAAAAAGGACTAAAAAAAGGCTTGCAAGCGGGTAAAGAGGAAAAAGCTCGACAAATTGCCCTAAAAATGCTATCTGCTGGCTTTTCTATCCCAGAAATCGCCCAATTTACCGATTTATCCCCCGACGCGATCGAGCAATTACAAAGGCAGCAGCGCAATTAAAGCTTTAATAACCGCAAAGGGTGGGAAATTAGCAAAATTTTGGCTCATCTCCCCACCCCACACCGATTAACGACGTTTAGCGAGGCCACGCACCACTAAACCACCATCTAGTATGCCTAATCCGATAATACCAGAAGGTTCGGGAGTGGACACATTGCCAATATCACCCGAAATATCAGAAACAACAAGGCGAAAGTTATCCATTGCAGCATAAATATTGCTTAGAATATCGGTTTTATCCCAAAAAAGCGCCAATTTTCTCCACGGCAGCCTCTAGAATATCGGGATCGTGAACTAGGGCAAAACGCACATAACCCTCGCCACCCTTACCAAAACCGGAACCGGGGGAAACAGCGACACCAGTTTGAGCCACCAATTGCCGACAAAAATCGACGGAATTACCCGGCCAACTGGGGGGAATTTTCGCCCAAACGTACATAGTAGCCGCCGGAGTGGCAACTGGCCAACCGATGCGATTTAGGGCATTAATAAACACATCCCGGCGTTTTTGGAAGATAGCGACGGTTTCCTTGACCGAATCTTGATTACCAGTTAAAGCAGCGATCGCACCGTTGAGAATGCCCAAATACTGATTAAAATCAACCATGGCTTTAATCTGTCGCAAAGCCATAATTAACTGCGGGTTGCCAATGGCAAAACCGACGCGAAAACCACCCATATTATAGGACTTGGAAAAGGTAAAAAACTCGATCGAATTAGTTTTAGCTCGATCGGCCTGTAAAATTGACGGTGGGGGCGATTTTTCCTCAAAAAAGATGTCTAGATAGGGAAAATCGTGGATTAAGACTAAATTATGCTGACGGCAAAAATCAACTGCTTTTTGGAAAAATGCCAAAGGTGCGATCGCTGTGGTAGGATTATGGGGATAACTCAAGACCATCAGCTTCGATTGTGCCAGCACTAGCTCAGGAATGTCCTCTAAAACCGGCAGAAAGTCATTTTTTGCCAAAATTGGCATTCCGTAGATTTGACCGCCCGCAAGGGCAACACCGCCCAAATGGGAGGGATAACCCGGATCGAGGAGTAGGGCAAAATCTCCGGGGTTGAGAAGGGCCAAAGGTAGATGGGCTGTGCCTTCCTGAGAACCGATTAGGGGTAAAACCTCCATTTCCGCATCGATGGGGACACCAAAGCGATCGCTATACCAGTTAGCGGCAGTTATTCGGAAGTCTCGCGTCCCATTATGGAGTAAATAGCCGTGGGTGCGAGGATCGTGGAGAGATTGCTCGATAGCATCGATAACGTGGGGAGCAGCCCCAAGATCGGAGGAACCGAGCGAAAGATCGATAATGGTATTACCCGCTTCTCTACTGGTAGCTTTTGCCCGATCCATATCGGCAAAAACGTTGGATTGCAGTGCCTGTAAGCGGTGTGCTAGGGTTAAGTTACTCATAACCACAGATACCTAATTAGCTGACATAGGTATCGATAAAAGATTGTAATTGTTGTTTGCCGATCGCCCCTTCATGACTGGCAATAAGTTTTTTATCTTTAAAGATGCGTAAAGCGGGAACACCTTCCACCTTATATTTAGCCACCGAGTCGGGGTTAGGGTCTATCTCTAGTTTAACTACTTTTAGCCGTTCGTCGTAGGTTTTGGCCACCCAATCGATCGAGGGGGATACCAGACGACACGGACCGCACCAACTCGCCCAAAAATAGACTAAAACGGGTTTTTCGACCTCAAAAACCTCTTGGTCAAACTTCTGATCGCTAATGACAGTTACGCTACTCACAGTATTTTTTTCCTCACCATCGTTACTGATTATCATAGAGGTTCTGGGTACTTTTCGGCAATTATCCAGTTCCACAATTCCTCAAACATTAGGATCAAAGACATCGCGTAAACCATCACCAATAAAATTAATACTTAACACCGTGATCACGATAGCTAGAGCGGGAAAAATGACCAAATGGGGGGCAGTTGTCAAGTAATCTTTAGCTTTAAATAACATTTGTCCCCAAGTCGGCACATCGGGGGGGAAACCCAAACCCAAAAAACTCAGGGTTGACTCGGTAATAATCGCATTACCCACCGCTAAAGTGGCTGCCACGATTATCATCCCCAAAACGTTAGGCAATAAATGCACCCAGATCAAACGGAAAGGAGTTGCCCCCAAAGCTTTTGCAGCCGAGATAAACTCCATCTCCCGTAATTTTAAGAAATTTCCCCGCACCAATCGCGCCACCGACATCCAATTTAAACCCCCGATCACCAAAACCACGAGGATAAAAATACCCGTTTCTGGTCCAGCAATTTTCTTGATACTATCGCGAAATAGATAGACAATCAGCAAAAGTAGGGGTAATTGGGGCAAAGATAGAAATAAATCCGTTAATCGCATCAATAAGCCATCGATCGCCCCCCCGTAAAACCCAGAAATAGCCCCGATCGCCGTTCCCAAAATCATCGCCACCATCATAGCAGCAATCCCCACCGCCAGGGAAATTCGACCCCCCACCAAAATCCTCGCCAATTGATCCTGTCCCAGATCATTAGTGCCGAAAAGATGTTTTAAACTAGGGGGAGCGGTGGTTTGACTAAAATCAATGGTATCGATGGGGACTCGATAGAAAATCGGACCGAATAGAACAGCAAGAATAATTATCATTAATGCGATCGCTCCTATTACTGCCAGGGGATCTCGGTAAAAACGTCGCCAATTATCGATAATTGTAGAAGACAGGGAAGACATAAGCTGTTAAGTGTTTAAATTATTTGTTGAGACGAGGCATTCTTGCATTGGGGGAGATTCCGCTAATCTAAGAATAAGCGGTTGAAATGCGTCTTTTTAGTCTGCGGTATTTTAGGTAAAATCTCAAGATGAGTTCCTTTATTGAATAAACCGTTGTGTTATAATATAACTAAAGTCCAGACAATAGAAAGTAAAACTATGACTGTTAAAGAACTTATTCAAACAGCAATTGATAATTTACCCCAAGAACAACTGGATGAACTTTATCAATTAATTAAAAATTTCACCGCCAGCAAAAACAACTTATTAGAAGAAAAACCATCCTTATTTAAACGGGGTTTTCCAGTGGAGAATATGGTAGGTAAAGCTAAAATACTAGGTGATATGGTCAGTCCTATTGTAGATGAAGAAGATTGGGAATGTCTGAAGTAATTGTGCTTGATACTCATATTTGGTTGTGGTTAATAAATGGCAATTTTGACAGATTTCCCGAGCATTGGCTAGAAAAATTTGAGTTAGCAGAATCTCTCGGAGTTTCCCCCATTTCTTGTTATTAAATAGCCCTTGCTAACCAACGGGGAAGATTAGAATTAAGTTGTCCTCTTCAAGAGGGGATTCAACAAGCTTTAACACCGGCTAAAATAGATATATTTTCAATTACCCCGGCAATTGCCATTAGAGCCGTTAATTTATCTCCCATTCACAAAGATCCTTTTGACCGTATTATTATGGCTACAGCCTTAGCATACGGGGCAAAACTGGCTAGTATTGATAACTTATTTCCTAAATATGTCGAAATCAAAGATCATCTCATGGAGAGAGCGAAAGAGTGATAAGTAAGAGGACAAAATCAACAGATGATTAAAATTTACACGGAAATCGAACGGGGGCAAAATTGGTTAGAGCGCCATCAAAAATCTTGTCCAATATTTGCCCTAGTTTTGGGGTTTACCGAGACGGGATTAATCCCCGGAATCTCCACCGCAGGCGCTACCCCGGAAGATAGAAAATATACTGCGATCGCCGATGCCGAATTTATCGTTAAAGGAGTTTCACCCCATCCCCGTTATCCCTTACCCCCCCTAACGGTGGGGGCCTCCCCTGCCTATATTACCCGCGCCGTAGTGGAAAAATTAGCCATTCCCGTCTGGGTTTTTAACGCCGGTTTACCCTTGCCCCCGGCCGTCGATTATATCGAACTAGGGGGACAACCGGCCCGTTGTCTCTCCACTGGCCGCGCCCTAGATCTCCCCATAGTAAAACACCTGTTCGCCCAAGGACTAACCTGGGGAGAAAAATTAGCCCGCGAGTCTAGTTATCTAATTATCGGCGAGTGTGTGGTCGGTGGCACCACCACCGCCCTCGCTATTTTAACGGGATTGGGTTATCAAGCCAAAGGCAAAGTTAATAGCAGCCATCCCCAGTGCAATCATGCCCAGAAACAGGCAATAGTTGAGCAGGGATTAGCCCGAAAAGAAATTTTTGATCCTTTTGAGGTAATCGCCGCCCTAGGCGATCCTCAGCAGATTTTCGTCGCTGGCATGGCCATCGCCGCCAGTGGGCAGGGTGGGGTACTCCTCGCCGGAGGAACCCAAATGTTAGCCGTTTCTGCTTTAATTCAAGCTCTAGTGACTAAATATGCCTATCCGGTTAACTGGGAAAATATCATCGTCGGGACAACTCGCTGGGTAGTGGAAGATAAAACGGGGGATACGGTTGGATTAGCCCGCCTGATCGGAAAAATACCCCTATTAGCCACAAAATTAGATTTTTCTGCCTCTAAATACCCGGTTTTGCAAGCTTATGAAGAAGGTTTCGTCAAGGAAGGAGTCGGTGCGGGGGGATGTGCGATCGCTGCTTATCTGTACCAGAATTGGACTAATCAAGATTTGGTCAAGGCGATCGAAAATTTAATCGGGTTTCAACTATAGTAGTTATAGTCATTTCAGATAAGTCTGATACAGTCTAGACCGACAAAATTCTTCAAAACCCTTATGAACTCTGGGATTGATATTCTCAATTTTAATTGAAATGACTATAAGTGATTGGCTACGTTTACCGATTACGAGAATTTAAGGTGTATTAAGCTACGTTAACACACCCCAAATTTATCTATATTTAACCGATAACATCTTCCGATTTAATCAGATGCGCTTCTAGGAACCAGAGACGTTTATCGATGTCCCGGGAGATTTCCGTATAGAGATCTGCTGTGTCGGCATCCCCTTGATTGCCAGTAGTATCAATAGCAGAACGAAGATGGGAAGCGTATAATGCATAACGTTCGGCTAAAGCAACGATATGTTCACTACCATCGACGATATCAGCCGGATATTCCGGCAGAATCGAGTTAGCGGCAGCGATGCGTGCTGTTCCCAAAGCGGTTCCACCTAAAGCGGTAATCCGTTCTGCTACCATGTCCCCATAGCCTTCTAATTCCGTGGCCATTTCGTCGAAGAGGCTATGCAATTGGTAGAAATTTAAACCTTTTACATTCCAGTGGGCTTGTTTAACCTGAGTTTTTAGGTCTAAACTAGCGGCAAGGGTTTGGCTTAAGATTTCAACCATAGCTTTGCGGATATCTAATGCTAAATCGATGCGGGTGGCGTAGTATTGTCCCGTGGTTTTGGTTTTGACTGGAGTGGCTACCATAATCTTTCTCCTTGATCAGTTAACAGAATACTCGATAATTTTCTCACTTGTGTCCGTGTAGAGGGGACTGATTTTGATCCTACAATTAAGCTCAAGCTATACATATCCCCTTTAAGAATCGATTAACATCGCCCTCAGCCGTCAGCCGTCAGCTAGATAATAGTGTTGATAACTAGAAAAATGGCTCTCTTCGGTTTGGTGGGTAAAATGTATTCTAAGATACAGTCCTGCGGGCGAGCGAGTGGAACGAACCACAAAGACACAAAGGACACAAAGATTGATCGCTCCTATATAAGTTAAACTTATCACACAGAGAATAAGAGAGCCGAAAAATGCCTAATTAATTGAAAAATCAGAAGCTGACAGCTGATAGCTTAATTAATTAAGCTCCTAAATAAGCCGCTAATTCTTCCGAACCGCCAATTAATTGGCCGTTAATGAAGACTTGTGGGGTGGTGGTATTACCACTCATGGCCCGCAGAGAACGACTGGTGGCATCGCGTCCGAGGATAATTTCTTCGTATTGTAGGCCTTTTTCTTCTAACATTTTCTTAGCCCGGAGGCAGTAGGGACAGCCCACTTTCGAGAAAAGAGAGACTAAAGGCGGTTTTTTGGCTTCTGGGTTGATGTAGTGTAACATCGTTTCCGCATCGGAGACTTTGAAAGGATCTCCCGGTTCTTCCGGTTCGATGAACATTTTCTCGATAACACCATCTTTGACTAGCATCGAATAGCGCCAAGAACGTTTACCGAAACCTAAGTCAGCTTTATCGACTAACATCCCCATTCCTGCGCTAAATTCGCCGTTACCGTCGGGAATCAAGACGACATTATCACATTCTTGGTCCTTTGCCCACTCGTTCATGACAAAAGTATCATTCACCGACAAGCAAACAATAGCATCTACGCCATTTTCTCGAAAAACTGGGGCTAATTCGTTATATCCGGGTAAATGGGAGGTGGAACAGGTGGGAGTGAATGCCCCGGGTAGGGCAAAAAGAACAACGGTTTTTCCTTTGAATAATTCCTCGCTGGTGATGTTCACCCATTGATTATTTTGACGCACGGGAAAGGTGACATCGGCAACTCTCTGTCCTTCTCGGTTTGGTAGCATAATCGTCAACTCCTAAGGGCTAAGTCGTACTCATTTCGAGTTTGTCTAAATCAAATATACTCATAACGACTATGAGTTGTCAACAAGTATTTATACTTAAATCAGGAGATAGGAGATAGACAAAAGGCAGTAATATTGATTAGTTAATTTCCCTAACCCCCATACCCCAAAACCTACACCCCATCCCTTTTTTTACTGAAAAATGATGTTTTCCTTACTGAAAAAAAGCTATAAATGGCTAGGAATAGCGATAATAACGATGATTTTGGCGATTACACCCGCCGGCATTGCCCAATCAACCACTAGCACCATACCTCTGGCAAAAATTAACTGGTTACAGGCGATTTTTTTGGGATTTGTGCAGGGAGTGACAGAATTTTTGCCGATTAGCAGTACCGCTCATCTAAAAGCGATTCCCGTCTTTTTGGGTTGGGGAGATCCCGGTGTCACCTATACAGCAGTGATTCAATTGGGCAGTATTGCGGCGGTATTGTCCTATTTTTGGCAGGATTTAAGGCAAATATCCACGGGAATGGTGAAAGCAGTGGCTAGTTCCGATTATCGTTCCCAGGATTTTCGTTTAGCCGTGGGGATTATCCTAGGCACAATTCCGATCGTTTTCTTCGGTTTGTTAATGAAACTTTTCATTCCCGATTTAGATAACTCCCCCCTGAGAAGCATGACAGCGATCGCCAGTGCCTCCATAGTCATGGCTTTACTCTTAGGTACGTCCGAAAAAATCGGGAAACATAAACGCAGTTTTGAGACTTTGCGACAAAAAGACGGGGTTTTAATGGGATTAGCCCAAGCTTTAGCCCTAATACCGGGGGTATCTCGTTCTGGGTCCACCTTAACTGCCGGGTTATTCATGGGTTTAGAAAGGGCCGTAGCGGCGCGATTTTCCTTTCTGTTGGGGATTCCGGCGATAACTTTAGCGGGTTTAGTGGAATTTAAAGGAGTTCTCGACCAGATTAACACCAGTGAATTAATTCCCCTGGCTATTGGGGTAATTTCCTCGGCGATATTTTCCTATCTTTCGATCGCTTGGTTATTAGATTATCTCAAAAAACAGAGTACCTGGGTTTTTGTCTGGTATCGTCTCTTTTTTGGGGTTACTATCCTGATTGGTGTGGCCTTGGGGCGTTTTTCCTGACCTTTTGGCATTCTAATTAATTTCCAAAAAATCTTGCAATTTTTGTAGATAAGTAGGGGCATCTTCTAACATGGGAAAGTGAGCCGTATTAGCCATCTCCACATACCGGATATTATTATTCAAATCCGCCGCCATTTTGCCCATTTTGGCGGGGATAATAATGTCTTTTTCCCCTGATACCAAAAGAGTTGGTACCTTAATCTCAGCAAATTTATCTGGCATAATTTCCACTGCTTTTTTACTCACAGATGTATAAATTGTGCCTAGGGCGGCCTCGTAATCTGCCGCTAAAAAATCTTCTAAAAAAGCAATTCTTTCTGATTTTGGGATCGATCGATGCAAAAATCTCGCCATAAATAATCGATCGGCAAAAGGTACTTTTAAAAACCAATCATAACGAAACTGTACCACATACTTACCAAATTTATGGAAGGCAGCAAAAGCCGCTTTATTATACTCAAAAATACCATTACAGGTTAAAATTGCTTTGACTACTCTTTCGGGGTACATAGCAATAAAAAAGGTCGCCACCGATGCCCCCATAGAGTGACTATTGAGATAGATTTTTTCAATTTCCAAACTATCTAAAAACAGGGCTAAATCAAGGGCATATTCTTCTAAATCGTAGGAAAGATCGGGGGATTTTTCTGGCAATTTAGATCGACCAAAACCGCGCATATCGTACAATAAACAATCAAAGCGATCGCAAATTGCCGCAGCCGTTGATCGCCAATAGCGTCCCGATCCTCCCCAACCATGAATAAACACCATGACTGGCTTTTTCTGGGCAGATTCTGACCCCCGAATCCACTCGTAATAGTGGGGAACACCGCGGACAGTGATTGTTTTATCGATTATTTGAGTTTTCATGATAGATGTGTTCTTCCAGATTATCCCAAATCTTAGCGAGAGCAGTTTCGCTGACTTTTTGCCAGAAATCCGAGTTTGTCTCCTCCGGGATGAGGGTGACTAAAACTCTAGTACCCTTATTTTTGGCATCGTGAACCCCTAGAAAAATATCTGCTTCCACCCAAGCTAAACCAATGAGATCTGGGAGATGAGTCTCCAGTCGTCCCGATTCTTGAGCAAAAGAGCCCTGCACGGCCGAAAAATAGAACTAAAATCCCTGAAAAAACAGTTTTTAATCGGCTATTCTTGCTAAAAAATGCTCTCTTCTTTAACATCTCGTCCCTAACTCCCAATATCACTGATTAACTCCTCCACCACCCGATTCAAACCAACGGAATGGGAAGCCTTGCATAAAATGCGATCGCCAAAATCGATCACTTCCTTTAAACGATTAATTAAGTCTGCGCGAGTTTGAAAACATTCGCAAGCGACCCCAGTAGCCGACTCAGCAATAAACTTAGCTTCTGGTTCGTCCACCAAGACAAACAAGCGATCTATGCCTAGTTTTTGCACTCTCTCACCCACTTGGCGATGTAATTGCTCCGAAAAAGACCCTAACTCCTTCATCGTGCCTAAAACAGCAATATGACGCTGGCCAGGGGTAGCTTTCAGCAAATCCAAGGCCGCTAACATTGATTCTAGACCGGCGTTATAGGTTTCATCAAGGAGTAGGATATCGGGGGTTAATTGGTAACGTTTGGCCCGACCACTGGGTAAATTAACCTTAATTCCCTGTTGCAAACAAGTCCAATCGATGCCTAAAATTTCCGCTACAGCCAAGGCTGCCATAAAATTTAAAGCGTGATGACGACCGGATAAGGGTAAGTTAAAATCTAGTCCATTGACTCGTAAAGTAGTTAAATCTAGTAATTCCCCGACTATATCGCCGCCAGAGAAGCCATAGGTAATTGTTTCCCCCTGCCATACCCGTTTAGCTGTTTCCGTAAGTAAAGGGTGATCGTAGTTAAGAACAGCTATACTACTAGAAGGGGACTCGGACAATAACTCGCATTTGGCCTCTGCGATCGCATCTTCCGACCCCAAACGACCGATGTGAGCGGTTCCCACATTAGTAATCACTGCGATCGTCGGTTGGGCGATTTGAGCGAGCAGGGCAATTTCTCCCCGTCCCCGCATTCCCATCTCGATTACGGCACTATCGTGAGTTTCGTCCAGTTCGAGGAGAGTTTTTGGCACTCCGATCTCATTGTTATAATTAGCCAGGGTTTTGTGTACTTTTCCCTGGGTTGCTAATACGGAGGCGATTAATTCCTTAGTGGTAGTTTTTCCCACCGATCCCGTAATAGCAATCACGGGTATAGTAAATTGATTGCGCCACCAATGGGCTAATTGCTGATAGGTTTCTAGGGTATTCTTAACTAGGAATACGGGAATATTTTTAGAAGAATTGACCGACACTGGCTGATCAACAATCAAGGTCGCCGCTCCTCTTGCGATAGCCATATCGATAAAATCATGACCATTAAAATTATCACCTTTTAAGGCCAAAAATGCTTGTCCTGAATCAATACTACGGCTATCAGTATTAATACCAGATACTAAACTATCAGGTATAAAACTTATGTCAGCCTTATCTTGTAAGGACAATAATTGAGCTAGTTGATTGAGGGATAAATGACAGGGCATAGACAATAAAAATGCTTAGGAGTAAATTCTGAATAATCTAGAAGATACATTGAGGTTTAACGGGGACTTAGATCAGATAAAATCGATTTTTCTTAGCTATCTCAATCAGATCGGGTGCCATGTAGGGGCGCAACATGGTCAGTGAGTTTATCAAACTGCTTGCGCCCATAATCTAATATTGTGAATACTTTTGACCCCATGTCCGAGAGAGCCAACTCGATGCAGTAGAATGACCCAAAATAGGGACAGCCTAAGAAGGGAGCATCTATTATTTAATCACAATTGACTCCTTTAAAGCAGTTATCTGATCACCTCCCTAGGACTGGGTTATTGCTCAACAGGTGGGGAGCGAGGATTAAAAAGTTAAGTAATCTCAACTTCTAGCTAAGGGCACTCCGGAGCTAGGGGATAATTAAACCATCGTCATTTAGGCTGCGTTTATCCGTGAAAATTATCGTTATCGGCAGTGGTGGTCGAGAACACGCTCTAGCTTGGAAACTCCTACAATCGCCTCAAGTAGAACAAGTGTTCTGTATTCCAGGTAATGGGGGAACGGCAATTTTACCTCAATGTGAAAATATCCCGATATCAGTGGAGGATTTTGCCGAAATTAGTCGTTTTGCCGGGGAAAATCGCGTCGATTTGGTGGTTGTCGGTCCAGAATATCCCCTCTCCCTCGGCATTACTGATCATCTTCTCGGCCAAGAAATAGCCGTTTTTGGCCCCACACAAACTGGGGCCTTAATTGAATCGAGCAAATCCTGGGCCAAAGAATTAATGAGAGAAGCCGGAGTTATCACCGCCACCTCGGAAACCTTTACCGATGCAGAATTAGCGAAAACTTATATCCGAGAGCAAGGAGCGCCAATTGTGGTGAAAGCCGACGGATTAGCCGCAGGAAAAGGGGTAATTGTCGCCGAAACCGTAGATATGGCCCTGGAAGCGATCGATGATCTTTTTACCAGTGGCTTTACTAAAGTCGTGGTGGAAGAATTCCTAGAAGGGGAAGAAGTGTCCATCCTCACCCTCACCGATGGGGTCAGTTTTCGTTCCCTACTACCCGCCCAAGATCACAAGCGCATCGGTGAAGGCGATACCGGCAAAAATACCGGCGGTATGGGAGTTTATGCCCCCGCACCCATAGCCACCGCCGCCATTATCGAAGCGGTGGACCGAGACATCCTCGCTCCTATCGTCGCCACCCTGCAAAAACGCGGCATTGACTATCGGGGAGTCCTCTATGCGGGTTTAATGATTTCCCCCGCCGGAGAGCCAAAAGTTCTCGAATTTAACTGTCGTTTTGGCGATCCCGAAACCCAAGCGGTTTTACCCCTACTGGAAACTCCCCTGGCACCGCTGCTGCTGGCTTGCGCTCAACAAAAGTTAACTGATTTCCCCTCTTTACAATGGCGCTCTGGTAGTGCCGTTTGTGTGGTGGCTGCCTCTGCCGGTTATCCCGACCACTACGAAAAAGGCCAGTTAATTACGGGAATTAAGGCAGCTGAAACCGCAGGGGCGATCGTTTTCCACGCCGGCACGGTTTTAAAACACGGCGATATCTTCACCGATGGCGGCCGGGTTTTGGGTGTCACGGCTATGGGGGCCAATTTTAATCAGGCGATCGAACTTGCCTATCAATCGGTGAACAGGATACACTTTCAGGGCATCTATTATCGTCGTGATATCGGCCACCGGGTAAGGGAAAAATAAGGGTCAGTATTGAGGCAGGGGTAAGGGGGGAATAGTTAGGGATTTTGAGCATTAATTTATCAGCCAATTTCCCTTTTTTTCCGCATCTCTCACCTGATGCCACACCTCTTTCTGGGGTAATCCCTGACAAAAGCGCATCTGATTGGTCAAAAAAACCAGTAACTGTTGATAAAATCATGAAACTGAATCGCCTAACCAAATTACCCTCCCTATGCGAATTTTGCTCTATTCTTATAACTATTACCCCGAACCGATCGGCATCGCTCCCCTGATGACAGAATTGGCGGAAGGATTGGTGAAAAGAGGTCATCAAGTTAGGGTTTTGACGGCTTTTCCTTGGTATCCTAATAGTGAAATCGATCCCGAATACCGAGGAAAAATCTATCTGGAAGAAGAACGAAATGGTGTTAAAATTCAACGTTCCTATGTCTGGTCCCGCCCCCAAAGAAGTTTAAAAAATCGTATTTTATTTGAATTGAGCTTTGTTTTTTTGAGTTTCTTTCAGGCTCTCAAAGGCGAAAAACCCGATCTCATTTTCTTAACTGTCCCCGGATTACCTGTTTGCGTTCCCGCCGCTTTATTGAGTAAATTATATGGAGTGCCGATTATTCTAAATTTACAGGATATTCTGCCCGATGCGGCAGTTCATGTGGGATTATTAACTAATCAGAAAATGATTAAGGTTTTTAGCAGTCTCGAAAAATTTGCCTACAAAACTGCCAGCAAAATCTCAGTTATTGCCGATAGTTTTACCAAAAATCTCCTCACTAAAAATGTGCCGAGTCAGAAAATTATTGAGATTCCTAATTGGGTGGATGTCAGCTTTATTAAACCTCTGCCGAAGAACCATAATTATTTTCGCCAAGAAAATCATCTTGAGGGCAAGTTTGTTGTTTTATATTCTGGCAATATTGCCCTAACTCAACCCTTAGAAACTCTGATCGATGCCGCAGTTCACTTAGTTAATATTCCTGAGATTAAAGTGGTAATTGTTGGGAAAAAAGAAGCCCTTGATCGCCTAGAAAAGTACCGCCAACAACAGGGGGCTGGTAATGTGCTTTTATTACCCTTTCAACCCCGGGAAAAATTACCAGAAATGTTGGCCGCTGCCGATGTGGGTATGGTGATGCAAAAACATAACGTGATTTCCTTTAATATGCCGTCCAAAATTCAGGTATTATTAGCTAGTGGTCGTGCTATTATTGCTTCTGTTCCCGCCGATGGAACTGCTGCCAGGGCGATCAATCGTAGTGGTGGTGGTTTGGTGGTTAATCCCGAAGATCCAGAGGCATTAGCTACAGCCATTTTAAAACTATACAAAAACCCAGATTTAGCAACTATACTAGGAGAAAAAGGACGACAATACGCGGAAGAAAATTATGCCTTTGAAAAGACTTTGGATCAATACGAAAAGCTTTTTTCTCAAGTAATTAGTTAATAATTAGAGAATGGGGAAATGAGGAAATTCAACTAAAACCCTCAGACCCCAACACCCTAAAACTCTAAAACCCTAAAATCCCACCATCTAACCCCTAACTCCCACTCAACTATTTTCATGTTTGATAATTTCTCAAAAAAACTCCCCTGGCAAAGTCTCAAACAAGCGATCGCTTTTTTCTTAACAATTATTGCTTTAACTCCAGTGGTTACAGCTTTAATTTCTAGTGTTAATCAGCCTCAAATCCAATCGAATATTCAACTATATCAAACCAATCTCAATCTACAAGCTACGACTCTAAGCAGCGATGCTGATCCTAATAGCGAGGAATTTGCTAATCTTAAATTAATGCAAACCTCCCTGATTGGTGAAGAACCTTATACCACTGCCGAAGAACAGTATTTATCAGCGCAGAAAAGTGCCAAAAAAACAATCACCGAACTAAAAAAATCAGCAGTTAATCCCGAACAAAAAAAATCCCTTGAGCGGGAAATCAATTCCCTAAGGGATTTAGAACTGAAATTAAGTCTCATTCAAGCTAGTCAAGGTGACTTGGATTCGGCACGGCAAATCTGGCAAGAGATCAAGGAAAAATCAGCATTTGAGAACTATAAACCTGCTATTTTAAAAAACGCGCTGCTGTTAGAGGGATTGTACAGTGAACCCCCCGAAATTGCTGCCGATGCTGAAGCGAGAATCGATCGCAATTTTCAAGGATGGTTTCGTTATACCATTCTGGAAAAATTATATAGTCTCGAAAATCGTCAAGAGGATTTACTCGCTTTAGAGGAAGAACAGAGTCAAGTAGCGGCTAATGCGTTAATTAAACTGATTTTAGTGGCTTTGTTGCCTCTTATCGGCGGTTTAATCGGTTTTGTGCTGTTGATCTTTTTATTAGTGCAGTGGCTTCTCCGTCAACAGCGATCACTGCTCTTTTTGGATGATAGTCTCGCTTGGCAAACTAAGTGGGGAGGAGAAACCCTTTGGTGGGGAATAATTATCGGTTTCTTTTTCGTCGGACAAATTGTTTTGCCAGTAATTTTCGGGGTTTTATCGAGTTTCTTGAGTCTCAATCCCGAAAAATTTAACCTAGAAGCTAAAGCAATATACGTTGTGGTTAGTTATTTAGCCTTAACAGTGAGCAGTTTATCGGTTTTATACCTAGCAATCAAGCCTTTTCGCCCTTTACCTCCCGATTGGTTTCGTTTTAAACTCTTTAGTCCTTGGTTTCTCTGGGGATTAGCCGGCTATTTTGTCGCTTTACCCCTAGTTATTATCGTTTCTTTGCTCAATCAACTAATTTGGCAAGGACAAGGAGGCAGCAACCCCCTGCTGACTTTAGCCTTAGAATCCCAGAATACCTTCGCTTTAATCTGTTTTGGCTTTACTGCTTCCCTTGCCGCTCCTTTTTTCGAGGAAATTGTCTTTCGCGGCTTTTTACTAGCTTCCTTGACTCGTTATCTGCCTGTCTGGGGTGCAATTGCTCTTAGTAGTTTGATTTTCGCCCTTGCTCACCAAAATTTGTCAGAAGTGCTGCCTTTAACCGTACTAGGTTGTGTTCTGGGCTTTGTTTACACCCGCTCGAAAAATTTATTATCCTCGATGTTGGTTCATAGTCTCTGGAATGGTGGCACCCTGTTAAGTTTATTTTTATTGGGCAGCGGTGCGGGTTAAGTGAGGTAAAAAGTCTCTGGTTTTCGGGGTAGTCTAGAGTTGATAACAAATACCGTCTAATTAATTAGGGATTGCTGAATAAATCTAAAAACCTTGTTGGATAAGAATTTTAGACTTTTTTCCCATCAAAAAGTGCCAGACATTGGGGGGATCGGAGGGGAAATTTAGGCACTTTTTCCCTGAAAATTAGGTAATTGACCCCCTGAAAATCGGTAAAACCCTACACCGGTTCGGCAAAAGCTCACGGCCGAAGCCCACACCCTGCCCCCAGGAAAAACTTTTTGCCGCAAACCCTAATTATCAACCTATCTCTGTTGGACTAACCATGACTATCGCTGAAAGCTTACCCCTAGTTGAGTCTCATGTAAACCCTGAGATAATCTTCCCAGAAGGCGAATTTTGGAGTGATGAACCACCCTTGGAAAGTAACTTACATCTACAACAAATTATTCTTTTAATTCAGTGTTTAGAATGGTGGTGGCGCGAGCGAGAAGATTATTTTGCCGCCGGCAATTTAACCATTTATTACAGTCCCAACCAGAAAAAGTCAGAATTCTGCCCTGGTTCGGATTTTTTCGTCGTTTTGGGGACAAATCCCAAGCCCAACCGCAGAAGTTGGGTAATTTGGCGAGAAGAGGGCAAATATCCCAATTTAATTATCGAAATTCTCTCCGAGAGTACCGCTAAAGTTGACCGAGAGGAGAAAAAACAAATTTATCAAGATATATTTCGCACTCCCGATTATTTTTGGTTTGACCCAGAAAGCTTAGAATTTCAGGGATTTACCCTAATTAGCGGTCAATATCAACCGATTACCCCCAATCCCTAGGGATGGCTCTGGATTCAACAATTAGGCTTATATTTGGCTTTATCTGCCAATAAATTGCGCTATTTTACCTCCGAAGACGAATTAGTACCCACTCCCGCAGAAGCGGCACAACAGGCAGAAAACCAAGTTGAACAGGAAAGGCAGAAATCCGCAAAATTAGCGGCTAAACTGCGGGAATTGGGCATAAATCCCGATAGAAATCTCTAATCTTCCCCTGTCAACCCTTGGACTTAATTAGATAACCACATCGTTGCTCACCTTGGTTGATCCAGTGAGTCCGTTCGATCGTACAATCGGGTAGCAGCAGCGCAAACATTTCTAATTCATGGCCACAGATACTGGGATAGGAACCAGCCACCTCAGCAATAGCGCAATGATGCTCGGCTAGAACATAACTATTTTCTGCTTCCAGTGCCACTAATTCTGCCATGTAACCCTCCTCTTGGCGAATTTCCAGCAATTTACTCATTCTTTCCCCTAAAGACCCCTTGCCGAGGCGCAATTGATATTCTGCCGCTTTGCGTTGCCACTGTTTTTTGAGAATTTCCCCCACCTGTTGCTCTCCCACCGTCTCCACCAGAGTATTGAGGAAAGAAACAGCGAAATTATCGTAATTATGGGGAAAACGGCCACGACCTTGACGACTGAGACGATAAATGTGCTGGGGTCGTCCTATCTTATTTTGTACCGCAAAATATTCAATCAGTCCTTCCCCCTCCAAATCCTTCAGATGGCGGCGCGTCGCTTGCGGACTAATACTTAACTCCTCGGCCAAGTCTTGGGCTGTAGATTGACCGTTTTTGAGCAAATATTGCAGAATATCGTCTTTCGTCGAGGCGGGTTGAGTCGTGGTCATGATACCAAAAACAGAGGCTTTAGCGTACAATTGCTGAGGGTCAAGGAGCGGCCAATTACCCCTACAGAGTAACTTGAATAACAGAGGTTTATCAGTATCCCCTCAAATTTTCCCTGACTTTGACAACAGCTTTGTTGTTAATCTATTATATAATCAATTTAAACAACAGGAAAGTTGTTTAACTGCCTCCCCTGCCTACCGCGTAGAGAGAACACTAACCCCCATGAGTGCAACCACCGTTAAAAACCTCGTTAACCAACCCTACAAGTACGGTTTCATCACCGATATCGAATCGGAAACCATCCCTCGCGGTTTGAATGAGGAGATTATTCGCCTAATTTCAGCGAAAAAGAAGGAACCGGAATTCATGCTCGATTTTCGTCTGCGGGCCTACCATCAATGGCAAAAGATGACCGAACCCAGTTGGCCGCACGTTTCCTATCCTGCCATTGATTATCAAAATATTATCTACTACTCTGCACCCAAACAGAAAAAAGCAAAACTCAACAGTCTTGAAGAAGTTGACCCCACTTTAATCGAAACCTTTGAAAAATTAGGCATTCCCCTTTCGGAACAAAAACGCCTTTCTAACGTCGCTGTCGATGCTATCTTTGATAGCGTTTCTATCGCCACAACTTTTAAAGAAAAACTAGCAGAACAGGGGGTTATTTTCTGTTCTATTTCGGAAGCTTTACAGGAACATCCCGACTTAGTGCAGAAATATCTCGGCAGTGTCGTTCCCGTGGGTGATAATTATTTTGCCGCTCTTAATTCCGCCGTTTTTAGCGATGGTTCCTTTGTTTTTATCCCCAAAGGTGTCGTCTGTCCGATGGAATTGTCCACCTATTTTCGGATTAATAACGGTGAGACGGGACAATTTGAAAGAACTTTAATTGTCGCTGAAGAAGGAGCATCGGTAAGTTATTTAGAAGGTTGCACCGCTCCGATGTACGATAGTAATCAACTTCATGCCGCCGTCGTGGAATTAGTCGCCCTCGATAATGCGGATATTAAATATTCGACTGTACAAAATTGGTACGCTGGCGATGCCAATGGTAAGGGAGGTATTTACAATTTCGTCACTAAAAGGGGTCTGTGTAAAGGAGTTAATTCTAAAATTTCTTGGACGCAGGTGGAAACCGGTTCAGCGATTACTTGGAAGTATCCCAGTTGTGTCTTAGTTGGCGATAATTCCGTCGGGGAATTCTACTCAATTGCCCTAACTAATAACAAACAACAGGCCGACACAGGTACGAAAATGATTCACATTGGCCGCAACACCAAAAGTACGATTATTTCTAAGGGAATTTCGGCAGGTAACTCCCAAAATAGCTATCGCGGATTAGTTAAAATGGGATCGAAAGCCAAGGGAGCAAGAAATTACTCCCAGTGTGATTCTATGCTGATTGGAGATAATGCCGAAGCTAACACTTTTCCCTATATTCAGGTGGATAACAACAGTGCTAAAGTAGAACACGAAGCTTCTACTTCTAAAATCGGTGAAGACCAATTATTCTACTTCGCACAACGGGGTATTTCCGAGGAAGATGCTGTCTCTATGTTAGTCAGTGGTTTCTGTAAGGATGTCCTCAGTAAATTACCGATGGAATTCGCTGCAGAAGCTGATAAACTTCTCAGTCTCAAGCTCGAAGGAACCGTCGGATAACAGTTATCAGTTATCAGTGTTCGCTGAAATATAATTAGTTTCCAGAAATATTTGCAGTTGCCAACAAAAAAACATGAGTGAAGTAATTTTATCGGTAAAAAATCTGACCGCTAGTATTGATGAAAACCAGATTCTTAAAGGAGTTAACCTCGAAATTAAAGCGGGGGAAACCCATGCAATTATGGGACGCAATGGCTCAGGAAAAAGTACCTTTTCCAAAGTAATCGCCGGACATCCCGATTATGAAGTAACCGGGGGAGAAATAATTTATAAAGGCGAAAACCTTTTAGATAAAGAACCCGATGAACGAGCGCTTATGGGTATCTTTCTCGCTTTCCAATACCCCTTAGAAATCCCCGGCGTTAGTAACCTCGATTTTCTTCGCGTTGCCTATAATGCCAGACAAAAATATCTAGGCTCGGAAGAATTAGATAGTTTTGACTTTGAGGAATTAGTCGAGAAAAAACTAGAAGTTGTCCAGATGAACCCTAGCTTTCTTGGCAGAAGTTTAAACGAAGGTTTCTCCGGTGGTGAGAAAAAACGTAATGAAATCCTCCAAATGGCTTTATTAGAACCCACTTTAGGAATTCTCGATGAAATTGACTCCGGTTTAGACATCGATGCTTTGCGAATTGTTGCCCAGGGAGTCAATCAATTAGCTACCCCCGATAACGCTTTTTTACTTATCACTCACTATCAGCGTCTGCTCAACTACATTGAACCCGATGTTATTCATGTTATGTACGATGGACGGATTGTCACCAGTGGCGGTAAAGAATTAGCCCTCGAATTAGAAAGAACTGGCTACGATTTCCTCGACGAACAAGTATTAGCCGTTAAATAATCTAGCTATCAGTTATCAGGAGATGGCTTTTATTTATTCTTCCTAAACCCCACACCCCACACCCCACTACCCCACATCCCCTCCTACCAATGACAGCCATAATCACGAAACCTGAACAATCAGGAGAATTATTGTTAAAATTGTCGCGAGAAACGATTCCCACTATCGATAACGGTAAAATTCTCGAATTAAGAGAATCGGGAGCCAGTAAAGCTCAAGAATTAGCCATTCCTGGCAGAAAAGATGAAGAATGGCAATTTACCGATTTAAGTCAGCTCTGGGCGATCGATTTTCGCGCCCCCCAAACCGTTACAATCGATAAAAATGCCCTAGCTGTTTTTTTACTGCCCGAAGCCAAAAACAGCCGTTTAGTCTTCGTTAACGGCATTTATCAGCCTGAATTGTCCGATATCTCCGCTTTACCCCCCGGTGTCAGCGTCAGCAATCTCGCCAATGCACAAAAAGATGTTCTTGTCAACTATCTAGGCAAAGAAAAAACACCCGAATTTTTTACCGCACTCAACCAAGCTGGTTTAAGCGATGTGGCAGTAATTCACGTCACCGCTAACACCGTCGTCACAACTCCCATACATCTCCTATTTATCACCGTTGTGGAGGAAATTCCCCGCTTTTATCAGCCCCATAGCCTAATCGTGGCGGAAAAGGGAGCCATTGTCAATATTATCGAGAATTACGGGGCTTTAGCCGAATATTGCTCCGATTTACCTGTAAATTACTCTTATTTTACCAACGCTGTCACGGAAATTTACCTCGAAGCCAACGCCGAGGTCATCCATACCAGAGTACAACGGGAATCGGGAGATGGTTTTCACATCGGACGCACGATAATTGAACAAGGGCGTGATAGCCGTTACACTCTTAACGAGATAAATCTAGGCGCTAAACTCTGCCGTCATAACCTCGATATCCTGCAAAAAGGAGAACAAACCGAGACAAATCTGCACGGATTAGCCATGATTACCGGACAACAAACCGCCGATACCCACAGCGCCATCTATCTCAACCATCCCCACGGCATCAGCAACCAACTGCATAAATGTATCGTTGATGGTAGCGCTCACGCCATCTTTAATGGTAGGGTGTTTGTCCCCAAACCCGCCCAATTAACCAACGCCTCCCAGTTAAATCGGAATTTGTTAATTTCTAACAAGGCACGAGTCAACACCAAACCCGAATTACAAATTACCGCCGATAACGTCAAATGTTCCCACGGGGCAACCATTAGCCAACTGGAAGCCGATGATTTATTCTATCTGCAAAGCCGGGGCTTAAGTGCTGACACCGCCCGCAGTTTGTTAATTGATGCTTTCTCAGCCGAGATTTTAGCTAAAATTCCTCTAGAATCCCTCCGCCAAAGATTGGGGCAATGCGTCGCCTGTCGCAGTGTGGAATAACTCTGCCGGGGTGGGTGTCAACCTGCCCAAAGTACCCCTCTGACTCCTGACTAAAATGACAATTATCCAAGAAAAAACCCTCGCCCAAAAAGTCCGCGCCGATTTCCCTATCCTCCATCAAACCGTACACGATAAACCCCTTATCTATCTCGATAGTGCCGCCACTTCCCAAAAACCGATTCAAGTATTAGAAACCCTGCGAAACTATTACGAAAAAGATAACGCTAATGTGCATCGGGGGGCGCATACTTTAAGTGTCCGGGCAACGGAAGCCTACGAAGGAGCCAGAGATAAGGTGGCTAGGTTTATTAATGCCGCTTCTCGTCAGGAAATTGTCTATACTCGCAACGCCACGGAAGCGATTAATTTAGTCGCCTACAGTTGGGCATTAAATACCCTGAAAGCAGGGGATGAAATTATTCTCTCGGTGATGGAACACCACAGTAATTTAATCCCCTGGCAAATTGTCTGCCAAAAGACGGGGGCGGTGATTAAATATGTGCAATTAACCAGCGACGAAAGCTTTGATTTAGAACAATATAAATCCTTGTTATCTGAGAAAACTAAATTAGTTGCTGTCCTCCATGTTTCCAACACATTAGGCTGTATTAATCCCGTTGCCGAAATAGTCAGCCTTGCCCATCAAGTCGGTGCGAAAGTATTAATTGATGCCTGTCAAAGTGTCCCCCATTTAGCCCTTGATGTGCAGTCCATAGATTGTGATTGGTTGGTGGCTAGTGGTCATAAAATGTGCGCCCCCACCGGTATTGGATTTTTGTACGGCAAAGAGGCTATTTTAGAGGCAATGCCGCCCTTTTTTGGTGGTGGCGAAATGATTGCGGAAGTCTATTTAGACCATTTTACCTGTGCCGAACTGCCCCACAAATTTGAAGCCGGAACCCCCGCTATCGGCGAAGCGATTGCTCTCGGTGCTGCGGTAGAATATTTAATGGGTTTAGGGATGGATAATATTCATGCCTACGAAGAAGAATTAACCGCCCATTTATTCAAAAAATTAGGAGAAATTGAGGGTTTAAGAATTTACGGGCCATCACCTAGTTTAACGGGCCAAGGTCGGGCTGGTTTAGCCGCCTTTAATGTGGAAGGGATTCATGCTAGTGATTTAGCTACTTTATTAGACCAAGAAGGAATCGCTATTCGTTCTGGCCATCACTGTACCCAACCTCTACATCGCCTTTTTGATGCTTCCGGCAGCGCGCGGGCAAGTCTATATTTTTATAACACCCGCGAAGAAATTGATAGCTTTATTGTCGCCCTACAGGAAACTATCGATTTCTTTGCCAATTGTTTTTCTTAGGGGTATCTCTGGCCCCTTTTCCTGTTCTTAAAGAGTGAAGGAAGTTACTTATTATTATCAAGGAATTTGTCCCGAAACGGGCGAGTTATTGCGCTTGCCTCGCACTCTTTTGGCTGAAAAAATCGCCCAAGATTTGATGACAACTATCACCAATCCTCAAGGCAAAATGTATGGCATTTTGTTAGGAGAAAATGCCGATGGCAAAATAGAAATTTTAAAAGCTTTTTCTGGACAGGGAGAAGCTGCTGGCTGGGTTCCATCTCTAGTGGGGAGAGAAAAAATTGTGCTGGAAGAAAAGCGCGTTTTGCAACTTTTAGAGACAATTAAACAGGAAATTATCACCCTACAATCAATCCCAGAACATAATTTATATCGACTCAATCAAGCAAATTTTGAGCGCAAAATCCAAGCTTTACAGCAACAACATCAAAGCAATAAACAGGAACGAGATAGATTAAGAAATTTAGTAGATTTAAACTCAGAGGAATTAGAAAAGTTAAATAATCTCAGTCGTCAGGAAAAAAGAGCAAGAAAGCAATTAAAACAGGAACAAAAACAAGTTTTAGAACCCTTAATTGAGAAAATAAACTTAGCCAATCAGAGAATTATTGAACTTAAGCAACAGCGTAGAAACCTCTCCAAACAGTTACAGGAATTGCTGTATCAATCCTACTGTTTAAATAATTTTTCTGGACAATCTCTCTCCTTAGCTAAATTGATGGGCAGTAATTTGTTACCCACAGGAACAGGAGAATGTTGCGCCCCAAAATTATTAAATTATGCCGCCATGAAAGGATTAAAACCTGTCGCTATGGCCGAATTTTGGTGGGGAGAATCGAATCGAGATAGAAAACAGGGAGAATTTTATGGCGCTTGTCAGGAAAGATGTCAACCTCTCATGGGTTTTTTACTCTCTGGTTTACGTTCATCCCCAGAAATTATCTACGAAGACGAGGGAATAATTGCTATTAATAAACCCGCAGGATTATTATCGGTAGCAGGACGTTATCAAGATAGTCAAGATGCTGTGGTTAATCGGTTTCGTCGTCAAGGAAAAAATCTCATTCCCCTTCATCGTTTAGACCGAGAAACTTCTGGTATATTATTACTAGCTAAAAATTTAGATATTTATCGTTGTTTATCCCAACAATTTCAACGGCGAGAAGTGGAGAAAATCTACGAAGCTATATTATCAGAAATTATTGAGCGAGAATCGGGTATAATTGATCTACCTCTCTGGGGAAATCCGCAAAATCGACCCTATCAAACTGTGGATTGGCAAAGGGGAAAAGCTAGTCAAACCTATTTTAAAGTTATCGGTAAAGAAGGCAATTATTCTCGCCTCGAATTTATTCCCTACACGGGAAGAACCCATCAAATTCGTGTGCATAGTCAAGCGGGATTAGGGATAGGAATTTTAGGCGATCTCTTGTATAATGGTAAGCAGTCCGACCGTTTGTACCTACACGCTAAACAATTATCTTTTCGCCATCCTCAGACCGAAACGAAACTTGATCTAATCATTCCCACTCCCTTTTGAGAGCTATAATTGCTAACAGCAGCAAATTAGCTATCTAAATGGAGCAAGGGGACTCCCGTTAAATTTCTCCTTAATTAATAGCCGCGTTGATCAATTTTCACGCTAGATTGTGCTACAATGAGAAGTTAGCATTTTTTAGGCAGAGAGCAGTTACAGGAGGTGAATTAGGTTAATGACCCAAGTGGTAGTTGGTCAGAACGAGGCGATCGAATCAGCCCTACGTCGTTTTAAGCGACAGGTAGCGAAAGCGGGAATTTATGCGGATATCAAAAAGCATCAATTTTTTGAAACCCCTCAAGAAAAGAGAAAGCGTAAAGCAGTAGCCCGAAGACGACAAAGAACCCGTCGTCGTTAAAATTCCGCCAGTCAGAAGCTGAACAAAGGCTTCTGGCTGTCTTTTATTTTCATCGGGTTTTGGGGGTTGGTAAACAGATTAGGGAGCAGGGGAGTAGGGATAAAACAACTGATGGCTGTCTCTTGCCAGAGGGCCTATCTCTACTGGGAAATTAATTCTGCACGACTACTTAAAACTCAACCCTTTGACCATAACTTAGGAGACTTTGTAGGGTTGCGAGGCGATTTTCCCAGACTTGTACTTGATAGGCAGATAGATCTTTTTGTCTGGACATCACAGATTTAAATTGATAGCTAAATCGCTTTAGGGCATTTTGAGTTAAAGTCAAATTGCGAGGGCTAGGATTAGTAGCTAATTGTTCTAATAGATTAGCCATTTCGTCCACTTCTTGCCCCCAAGTTTTTAAGGTTCGCTCCTCCATTGCCCATAAATTATTAACTATTAAAAAACTCCACTCTTGACGCAGAGAATTAAACCGCGCCGCTGCCGTTTTAAAGGGTTGACGGTGGGGTAAAGGTTCAGCTTTTTTCTTAATTATCGATCCCTGAATGCGATTCAGAATTGTTTGCAGGTTGGGATTGAGATTTTCTGTGGCAAAAAGAGCGAATCCCGAAGTGGGAAGATTGCGAATAAATTGTAGTTGATCGATGGTTACTTGATCGGGTACTTTTAACAGACGGATACCGGGTATAATCAGAGCATTTCCTGCAATTTGGCGATCAAATAAAGACTTAGTTTTATCTTCTAAAGTCCCTGTATCGAGAGCATAAGTCATTAAAAATATCATATCTATCCATCGATTTTGTCCCCATTCTTCCCAGTTTTGCTGAATGCGATATAACCGTTCTTTTTGTTCTAAGGGAAACACCGCCGCTGACATTTTTAAGTGGGGACGAATCTGTTTTAAACGAGTAGAAACCTGCGAGACAAAAGTATCAACCTGACGGATTTTAAAGCCAGTCCACTGTTCCCATAAAGCACCCCGAGGATTTAAAGTAATGGGATCAACTCCTGTCATTTGTTTAAATAACCAACGGCTGGATTTACCATAACCATAGGTTTGATTAGAATCTTGACTCTGGAAGGGATAACGAATATAATCTAACTGCAAGCCATCCACATCGTAATTCTTGACAATTTCCTCGTAAAGAGATAAAAGATAGTTCTGTACTTCGGGATTAGCAGGATCAAAAAAGGCCTTTTTCGTGCCTTGACTGTAATCAAAAGAACCACCACTTTTATTAGTTGCACCCCAATCGGGATTACGCGATAAAACTGGACCGAGATAATCTAATGGTTGCTCTAATACTTTATTATGAGCTTGATTAGCCGCCGCAAAAACCCACACCCAGGCGTGGATTTCCATATTGCGTTCATGGGCTAATTTAACGGCAACTTTGAGGGGGTCCCAACCTCTAGTTAAAGGGTTTTGTTCGGGGGCAACTTGACTGGGATAAATAGTATAACTAGCATTAACTGTCTCGAAAAAGACTACATTAATACCCGCTGCCGCCATGCGATCAAATACTTTACCTAAATCCTCCTCGTTTTTAGCTTGTACGATCGTGCCTCGATCTAACCACATTGCCCGTATTTCTGGTTGGGCAAATTGTCGATTAGTGGGATAATTATCCCAAAGATTTCGCCGCGCTTGTAACCAAAATTCCCGCGCTTGGGTATAGTCCCCCTGAGCGATTAAATTCTGAAAATTATTTAAGGTTCCTTGGGCACTTTCCAGGGCTAAACGGAATCGTCTCGCCCCATCCGAGGTGGGGGAATTTTTTGCCCGATTATGAAATGCTTGTGCTAGGGATTTATCGGTAGTTAAAGTGTTATTATTACTGGCTTCTAAAGCTAAGAGAGTCGCCCCATAACGCCCGATTAATCCCTGCAATTCTGCCGTCATCTGGCTAATTTGTTGAGAAGTTAGGCTCGCTCTGGGGGGAATTGCCTCGGTACTCGGACTTAATCTCGCCGTTTCCCTGGGGGGATTTTCTGCAATCTGGGGTAGAGGGCGACGGGGTGCGGTCGCAACGCGCTCGCTACGCGAGATCGCTGTTGGGGTATTATTAATATTATTAACTATTGTTGATTGTCCTTGACAATAGGGCGCAATTGTGCCAGGAGAAGAACTGCGATTAATGCCGTAGCGTTGCAGGGCGGTTTCTAGCCAAGCGCTATCGAGGGCGAGATTAGCCACGGCATCGCTACCCCAGCGCCAACCGAGAAAGATCGAGTTATTATTGAGGACAACGGCAGGGGGATTATTGCGTGCCCCCCAGACGGCAACGGTTTGGCTATTAATTCCCGTGGGGATAACCACACCACCGAGGAGACTGCTGGCTAAAGGTTTTTGGTTTTTCAGTTCGCCTAAATTAGTCGGTCGCAGGGTGTAAGCTTGAGGGTGGGGATAGGCCCAGTAAGCCCCAAATAGCGATCGCAGTTGATTACGCACAGCAGGTTCCGAAAGATTCCCCGCCGGACCTGTGACGATAATTTTACCACCGCGATTCAGCCAACGACTCAAGACATCAGCTTGTAAACCGGAAATAGTCTCAACGTTGGGGATGATTAAAACCTTAATTTTATCTAAATCCGCGTCGCTTTGCCACTGATTACTCTGGAGAATGCAGTAATTAACCCCGACATTTTGCAAACGTTCGGTGATGGCTGTCCATTGATTGGCATTTTCTTGACTTTTTAACACTGCCACCGGTGTCGCTAAAACTGGGATCGGTAGCAGGACACCCACACAGGACAAAAGACAGACAATTAGGGGCTTGTTAAAAAGATGATCAAGGCGGAAGGACGATCCCAGCACGTTTTTTTCTCTTAATTTTTTTGGTTAACTCCTCCTGATCTTACCCAACTTAGCCAAAAAATAGTATCTTTGGCAACAAAAATTGCGTCTTAGCCGTCGGCAAGACAGTTTTAGGGTTTTAGTTGAAATTCCCCACTTCCCCATTCCCCCATCTCCCTACAACTGTAAGGACAATTGCCGAAAGTGATCGCCGCGATGTTCAAAACTTTGGTATTGGTCAAAACTAGCGCAAGCGGGGGATAATAACACCACTTTAGCCGCTTTTGCCAGTCCTAGTTCAGCCGCCCGTTGAACTGCCCTGTCCATCGTCTCTACACATTCATAGTCTTGATAACCTGCTGACTGTAAACGACGGGCAAAATCGGCGGCAGCGTCACCAATCAGCAGCACAGTGGCGACTTTTGCCTTAATTTCAGCGATCCAAGCCCGATCATCCCCTGTTTTCGCTTCTCCTCCCGCAATTAAAATCGCCGGACTGGGTACTGATTGTAAGCCTACTGCGGCGGCATCGTAGTTAGTTGCTTTACTATCATTAATAAAGTCTAGTCCTTTGTAAGTACAAATATACTCTAAGCGATGGGCAACCCCTGAAAAAGTGGCGATCGCTTCGGCAATGGCTTTTTTCTCGATTGCTGCCAATCTAGCGGCGGCCACAGCCATAAGCAAATTCTGCTGATTGTGACTACCGACCATTTTCAGGAGATTAACCGGAGCAATTAATTCGCCAAAAGCCACGATCCAGTTATCTTGCAGATAAACACCACGACTAGGATCGCCCAAAAGCGCATCTTTGCCTTTCACAGAAGTCCAGTAAGCTTGTTGCCATTGACTAACACCAATTTGACGCAGATAGGGATCATCACCGTTGAGGATTTGGCGATCGCTTCTTTGCAGTAAAGAGGCTTTAATCTGATAATAATTTTCCAGGGTTTGATGACGACTGAGGTGATCGGGGGTAAAAGTTGTCCAGATGCCGATTTTCGGTGCTAAATCCCCACTGGACTCGATCTGATAACTACTAATCTCCGCAATAATCCAATCGTATTTATCGGCTTTTAAAGCCAATTCACAGGCGGCATAGCCGATATTACCGCAGGAAGGGGCATTTAACCCCGCTTTTTGAAAAATAGCGGCACAGAGGGCGGTAGTGGTGGTTTTGCCGTTAGTTCCCGTAATCCCCAACCAAGGAGAAGATTGCAGATAACGCCAAGCTAATTCTAATTCTCCGATCGTCTCGATGCCTTTTTCTCTGGCAGTAATTAAAATCGGGGCATCCCAAGGCACGCCGGGGCTAACCACGATAAGATTAGGCAAGTCCGAAGCCTCTAGACTGAGATTTTGACCAAGATTGACAATAATTCCTTCTCTTTCCAGATTGGTTTTGGTTGCTTGTAAACTGGGAGAATCGGAGCGATCGCTTAATGTCACCTGCCAACCATCCCGTTTTAAGCATCTTGCCGCTGCTATTCCCGATTTTCCCAATCCAATAATCGCCGCTTTCGCCATCTTGTTGCCACTCTACTCAAGGGTCAATTTTTAGCAATCTCTATCCTACTGTGGATTAGGTCGAGTCTCTTCCCAGAAAACAAAATTCTCTCGCTTGCGTCTAAATCGATAAAATAAATGCAAGTACGATCCCCATAACAAGGCTCCCTATTTATGAATCTAAAATCATCCTTAAAATTTACCCTACTGTTTTCACTTCTGGGGGGTTGTCTCCTGACGACACCGAGTCAAGCAACTCTCTTTGAACAACGAGAAGTTAATCAAGAGGATTTTATCGCTATTGCCCGTCCCTACGGTAATGGTAAATACGATTTACTGATTTTGCAACAAATCCCCCGAAAACGCCAATGTTGGGCGGTAAATGGCACAGAACCGACCATTGTTCAGCCTCTCCTCCTCGATTTCGATTTTACCGGCAGTTGTGAACGGGCCACCGACAGTAACGGTTATTCCCTTCGCATTCAGGGCAAAGATTACGGTTTAGAATACCTGCTGCGTATCGTACAACGCAACGGGGAATTAGTCCTCGTGGGAACCCCCCGCAATCCCAGACAATCAGAGGTAATTATTGGACGAACAAAAGGTTTAGGGACTGGTTTAATCCAAATTTATCTCATCGATGGCTGGCGCTTTACTAAACGCAGTCTAGCCGGTCAAAATCTCAGTCATATCTATCTAACTGCCGATAGTCCCAGTTTCAATCCTCCCCCGGAATTACTCGCGGGTAATAGTTATTCCCCCCCCAGAGAATCCGTCAAAGCAGAAACACCAGTTAATCCTTCCCCTAATCCCGAAGTGCGAGAATATACCTTTACCGCTGCACAAACAGCAGTGGAGAGCAATCCTCAGCCAGTAGTCACTAATCCGGTACCAAAGCCAAATTTAACCCCACCGTCCCCAGTTACCCCTAATTTACCCCCCCTAACTCCTCCCAATTCCCAGAATACTAATGCAATTGTACCACCACCACCGCCGCGCAACCTAGGCAATCAGAGAAGTTTATCGGATGTAATTACTTTTAACCGACCAGCTGCTAATCCCAGTAGTGGTAATATGGGCAATAGTGGCCGCCAAGGGTTTAAAGTAGTAATTGAAGCTAAAACTGAGAGCGATCGCAGCAAAGTTCGTTCTCTCTATCCCGACGCTTTCCCCACTTCCTACAAAGGTCGTTCCGTCTGGCAAATAGGCGCGTTTAGTAGTCGTGATAAGGCTGAAAACGCTTTACAAAGTCTTGCTCCCCTGCGCGGATCGATCGTACCATTTTAACCTTTAAAAATTGTCAGATACCCCCCTTATCAAGGGGGGCAGGGGGGATAGAACCCAAAATCTATCCTTTAGTTGGAACCACTTACTTAACTGAAAATATGGAAATATCGGAACTAAAAAAAGGCATCGAGATAGTAGGATCGCGCCTGGGTAAAACCCAGGACTATCTTTGACTTACCCACTTTAAGGGCCAAAATTAAAGACTTAGAACAGGTGGCAGCCGTCCCCACTTTTTGGGATAATCCCGATACTGCTCAAAAAACCCTGCAAGAACTAAATGAATGTAAATCTTCTTTAGAAACCTATCAAAGTTGGTGTGAACAATTAGAAGATACTAAGGCAATTATCGAGTTATTAGAATTAGAATCCGATCGAGCTTTACTAGAAGAAGCAACGGACAATGTAACTCATTTACAGCATGACCTTGATCGCTGGGAATTGCAACAGCTTTTAAATGGTCCCTACGACGCAAAAGGAGCGGTTTTAACGATTAATGCGGGGGCCGGGGGAACCGATGCCCAAGATTGGACAGAAATGCTCCTGAGAATGTATTCTCGCTGGGCCGAGAAACAGGGATATAAAGTCACTTTAGCGGAAATATCAGAAGGAGATGAAGCGGGAATTAAATCGGTGACAATTGAAATTGCTGGAACTTATGCTTACGGTTATCTAAAAGGAGAAAAAGGCACCCATCGGTTAGTCAGAATTTCTCCTTTTAATGCTAACGGTAAACGTCAAACCAGTTTCGCTGGGGTGGAAGTGATGCCAATTTTGGGCGATGATGCGGTGAGGGTAGAAATTCCCGATAAAGATTTAGAAATTACCACCACTAGATCGGGGGGAAAAGGTGGACAAAATGTTAATAAAGTGGAAACTGCCGTGCGTGTGGTTCATCTTCCCACAGGTATCGCTGTACGTTGTACCCAAGAGCGATCGCAGTTACAAAATAAAGAAAAAGCCCTAGCTTTATTAAAAGCGAAATTGTTAATTATTGCTCGGGAACAACAGGCTCAAGCGATCGCCGAAATTCGTGGCGATATGGTGGAGGCCGCTTGGGGCAATCAAATCCGTAACTATGTTTTTCATCCCTATCAATTAGTTAAGGATCTCCGTAGTAATGTGGAAACCACCGATGTTACTGGGGTAATGAATGGGGATTTAGATAGCTTTATTGAAGCCTATTTACGTTTGGGGGGTGGAGTTTAAAGAAATGTATCGCCGTTGTCGTCCACAAGTCCCACTCTGGTAATGTCGATTTGCGTTGAAGCACTTTTTTGCTTGCTGTATAAGGGTTTTGCCGATTTGGCATCGCTAAAATGGATTTGCGTTGAAGCACTTTTTAGCATTTCAACTTCGCTCAAGGCTAGTCTAGGCCCAAAAGGGGAGATAACGAGCATAACGAGTTGATTTAGATTCAGATTCGTCAAATTTAATCAGTCCCGCTTCTTTAGTTGCCCCAATCACTTGAGAGACAGTATTCTGTTTTGATTCATGTAAACAAAAGCGATTTCGTAGGCTTTGGTTAGACATCCGTTGATTATTGATATATAGGAGACAACAGTGCTGATAACAAGCGCGAATACGGTCAGATTGACTCATTTTGCCAAAATCCTGATGAGCGAATAGGATAGAAGTTGTTCGGATCTCACCTACTCTAAAATCTGGTGCGGGAAGTTGAAATTTCTCGGCAGCGGAAATAACTTTATCAATACCACTGCCCTTTTCTTCACAAATGCCAAAACGACGCATTATGTCAGCTAATTGCTCATTACGGGAGCGATATTCGTCTATAAAGCGTTCTACTTTGATAAAAGGAATACCAGGGTTAGAGATTTCTACTCGATCATCATACATTTCAATCATCACCGAAGCACCTGTAGTGAGAAAGTCCTGATGAATCAAAGCATTGGCGATGAGTTCTCGCAAAGCTTGTTTAGGAAACATTTTCACTTCTTCCCTAAGAACCTCCTCGATGATGCGATTTTGAGAGGCTAAATCGTGGACAAAATTAACTAAACCCTCAAAACCCACAGCATATCCCTTAATTCCTGTCTGTTCCAGCCGAGTTTTAATTTTACCTGTTCCCTCATAGATAATCACTCGTGCTGCTTTACGCGCTAAGGTAGGGGAAAAGCTCTCAAGTTGTCTGGCCAGAAGAATGGCAGATAAATTAGGAATTGTCCAACCTTTTGATGTTTTGTCAAGGAGTTGATCGCCTTGTAACCTTAGCAAGAGCGACGCAATATTCTAACAGTTTGTTTGTATCAAATTGATTTTTAGCCTGTTTAAATTCTAGTCGCTCATTTTCCACTGGGGCATTTAACCAACCTTGTAGGGTCTCTAGGTTTATCATGCAGTAATCTCCTTCAGGGTAGGAATTTACGTTTGGGGGGGAACAGTGCGGGTTATACTGATTCCTAAGATGAGAGCAGCTCTATTTTCTTACAAATTCTGTTCTTATTGGCTTGTCAAGCTGTTTGTCCTCTACTAAGAAGAAAAATCAATGGTTATTATCGAGATTACCAATGTGGAAGAAATATTGAGCGCAAAAATTGGCTCTTTCGCCGCTAAAATCGTCCAAGCTCTAGCAGATGATGAGGGGAAAGTGGAAGAGGTTCTCATCAAGGAATTACAGGCTAATTTTCAGGAAAGGGGGATTAAAGCTAATCTTTTTAGCGTCACTGGGTTAGATATGCTCGGCAATGGCAAGCTAGAAGTTAACGTTAATGTTCGTTCTGCTAATATGATGTCCTAAGGGAAGATAGAACCGCCAATGGTTGGGTTAAATATAGTTAAACCCAACCTTATTTTGGTAGTTACCATCAAAAGCAATGGCAGCGAAGCTTGAGGTTATAATAAACCAACAAAATGCAACGGTCCTTGACCGGTAATTAATTCGATAATAATTGCCAGAAAACCGATCATCGCTAATCGACCATTCCACACCTCGGCTGCCGTAGTCATTCCCCATTCCCAACGTTCCTGGGGATACATTTTCATATTCGCTTTCGGATGGGTAATTTGCTCGAAAGTGGTGGGTTTTTCCTCTAGGGATCTTACCACTAACTGGGAGAGAGATTCGATAAACATCGGGTGAGTGTTAAGAGCCTGGACTCGCTGAAAATGTTCAATTCCCGCTTCTTCCGCCACTTCTCGGTACTCTATATCGATTTCTTGTAGAGTTTCGATGTGTTCCGAGACAAAGCTAATCGGCACGACCAATAAATGCTTAATTCCCTGCTCTCCCAACCCTTTTAAAGCATCTTCAGTATAGGGTTTTAGCCATTCCACTGGACCGACGCGACTTTGATAGGCTAAAGTGTACTGATTGGGTCGGTTGAGTGTACGCACGATCGCCCTAGTGCATTCTTCAATTTCCCTTTGATAGGGATCTCCCGCTTCCTCCACATAACTTTGGGGGACCCCATGGGCGCTAAAAAAGATATGTACTTGGTCAGGATTAGGACACTGCTCTAATTCTCGCGCAATCAGATCCGCCATAGCACCCAGATAAGTGGGATGATCGTACCAAGAGGGGATGAGAGTATATTCCGTTAAACGTAGATAGGGATCCTGCTGCCACATTTCCTCCAGTACACGAAAACTGGAACCACTGGTGCTGATGGAAAATTGGGGATAAAGGGGAAGAATAACTAATTTTTTGATATGATCCCGTTTAATCCGCTCGATCGCTTCTTCGGTGAAGGGATTCCAGTAACGCATCCCGATATAAACGCTCACCTCGCGGCCCATTTCCTTGAGACGTTGTTGCAGTGCCGTGGCCTGTGCCTCCGTAATCTTGAGTAAAGGGGAGCCACCGCCGATCTGACGGTAATTCTCTCGGGATTTACTCGCTCTTAACGTCGATATTAACCAAGCCAAGGGTTTTTGTAATCCTTTGATCGGTAAACGGATGATTTCTGGGTCAGAAAAAAGGTTAAATAGAAAAGGACGCACATCCTCTAACCGCTCCGGCCCACCCAAATTTAATAATAAAACGCCAACGCGACCCATAGTGTTAACAGATAATTTTTAAATTTTCAGATTCTTTACCAAGTTTAACAATATATCGGTGGAACCGTTAAAACAAATTACAGGCTACAGAGAACTTAATCAAATTTTGGAGGTTGATCTTGGCGACAATTTTACGTCCCCTCAGTTATCAATATCAATGGCTTTACGATGGTATCTCCCGTCTGGCTGCCCTAGCAGTGGGCGGGGAGTCTTGTTTTCGGCAATTGGCCCTAGAAGGCCTAAAAATCGCTAAAAATGACCCTATCCTCGATCTCTGTTGTGGTGCGGGTCAAACCACCCGTTATTTAGTCCCCCTATCCGATCGCTGTACTGGTTTAGATGTCTCTCCCCGGGCCCTGGAGCGAGCTAGTTTAGCGGTGCCACAAGCGCATTATGTGGAGGGATTAGCCGAAAAAATGCCCTTTAGTGCCGCAGAATTCGCCTTTGTGCATACTAGCGCCGCTCTCCACGAAATGGAACCGGAGCAGTTAGAGGAAATCCTGAAAGAAGTGCATCGAGTTCTCAGACCGGGGGGAATTTTTGCCCTCGTGGATTTTCATCGACCCACTAACCCGCTTTTTTGGCCTTCTTTAGCCCTATTTTTGCAATTATTTGAAACCGATACCGCTTGGCAGTTTATCGATCGGGACTTGATTCGATCTTTACAGGCGATCGGTTTTCGTGATTGTCACCAAAAATTATACGCTGGTGGCAGTTTACAGGTGATTCAAGCGGTCAAGTGAAGGGATCGACCAGACAAGATTTTCAGGGGCAGTCGGTCATTTATACTGAATAAGGCAACGGTTTTTTAATCAAGCTGAGTTCGATCGACTCGCTGCCAGTTATTTTTGAGAAGTTAATGACTAGAGCAAAAATTCTACAACCTGATTTAATTTTAGGGGATACGATTCTCGGTCTCACTCCGGAGATTTTGAGTCAGCATCAGATTAAGGGATTGATTCTCGATGTGGACGATACCCTTGTTCCCCTTCAGGAAACGACGGTTTCTGACGATTTACAGCGTTGGGTCGATTCCTTGCGTCTTTATCTACCGATTTGGTTGGTAAGCAATAATCTCAGTGAAAATCGCATCGGTGCGATCGCTGATAATTTACAACTTCCCTACCTTCTCGGTGCGGTGAAACCCTCTCGACGCAAACTCCGGCAAGCGATGACAGCCATGGGACTTCCCCCCCGACAAATTGCCATGATTGGCGATCGCTTGTTTACCGATGTTTTAGCGGGAAATCGTCTGGGAATGTTTACCATTCTGGTGAAACCAATAGTAAACCCTTTGACGGGGGGGCAAGCTTATCCAATCCACGATTTTGAGGTGTGGCTATCACAAATTCTCGGCGTTTCCCTGCATCCGCAGCATTACTTAATAAAACCTGACCAATCCTCACAAAAGTAAATATTAAAAAATACTTAAGTATAGAGGAAAGGAGGGAAAAGTAGAAAATACTATGGACAATTTGAAATGAGGTCAGCTGAAATAAAGACCCTAACGAAAATATGGCATGGGAAGTCTCCACCCTGAGCAAGCGCACCGGTGGGGAGCCTCTGGTCGCCTCGTTTACCTCCGATCACAGCCTGTACTATAATAGACCTCTTGTAAAAATCAAAAATCTTCCGTTAAATGCTCTGTTTAAGGGTTTTAGGCAATTTTATGCCTATTTTTCTCATTTTTGGACTATCAAAAATTAATCATGCCAGAACTCTAATCTCAAAAGCTTAGTCAAGTGATGGGAGTAGTCTGGTGGTGGGATTATGCCTTGAATCTATGCAATCAGACTGACAAAGAAACTGGCAAGGGGTTATCTAAAGTAGCTCTCAACCAGGTTTGACCAAAGCTCAAAAACGAAGAAAAAACAGCCTGGTTAGGAGAATGTTACTCGCAGGTTTTGCAGCCAACGACTATTTAGGCATTGAGAATAAATAAACTTTACAGATAAAACTCCTTCTACCCTTTTGAGAAAAGGTGAAACATGATTAAGTATAAAACTTATTTATGCTTACTGCCTAACGATTAAGTGGTATATAAAAGTAAACCCGATAATTGCTGAGGCAGCCTTTTTCAGTAATCAGTGAACTGATAACTCGCATCTGATAACTGGTAACTGATTACTGATTCAGGGCTGAGGACTAAAATAAGCGATAATCGAACTACCTGAAGTATTGATCCCCGTGGTGTGCTACTGTCAATTCAGTGTATTTATCTGCACTGACTTAAGATTTGTCGCTGTTGTCATCCCCTTCTCCCGTCGATGTTTTTGAGGCTTTCTATGACCGACATTCCTTTCACCCTAGACCAACTGAGAATTCTCAAAGCGATCGCTGCTGAGGGAAGCTTTAAACGGGCGGCAGATACTCTGTATGTATCCCAGCCGGCGGTCAGTCTTCAGGTACAAAACCTCGAAAAACAGCTAAATGTGCCGTTATTTGACCGAGGCGGTCGGAAAGCTCAATTAACAGAAGCGGGACACCTACTCTTAAACTACGGCGAAAAAATTATCACTCTCTGTCAAGAAACCTGTCGGGCGATCGAAGATCTACAAAATCTGCAAGGGGGAACCCTAATCATCGGTGCTTCCCAAACCACGGGAACCTATCTTCTTCCCCGCATGATCGGGCTGTTTCGGCAAAAATACCCAGAAGTATCCGTACAGCTACAAGTTCATTCCACCCGTCGCACCTCTTGGGGTGTTTTTAACGGTCAAGTGGATTTAGCCATTATCGGGGGAGAAGTTCCCGCCGAATTACAAGAAACCCTGCGGATTATCCCCTACGCAGACGATGAACTGGCTTTAGTCCTGCCTATTTTTCATCCTCTGTCTAAGGTAGAAATGATTCAAAAAGAGGATTTATATCGACTAAAATTTATCACCCTCGATTCCCAATCGACGATTCGCAAAGTCATTGATAAGGTTTTAACTCGTTGCGAGATCGACACCAAACGCTTAAAAGTGGAGATGGAACTTAACTCGATCGAGGCGATTAAAAATGCCGTCCAATCCGGTTTAGGGGCGGCTTTTGTCTCGGTGACAGCGATCGAAAAAGAACTACAAATGGGAGTTATCCACGCGACCAGAATTAAAGATGTGGAAGTGAGCCGCACTTTATCGGTAATTATTAACCCGAATCGTTATCGATCGAAAGCTGCCGAAGCTTTTACCCTAGAAATACTACCCCAATTCTCCACCTATCCCGAATATCTGGCTGACGACCACAACTTTGAACCGATTCCTAACTCACAAACCGCCGAAATTATGAGTAAATAAGTCGATCAAGATGGGCAAAATCTTCCTCGGAACATTGAGGCTATTTCTTGGGAAAATTACTGCCCTGATAAATTACTTTTTTATCGACTTTGATCCAATGGAGACTTTCTAAACGACTTCTAAGATTAGTAATAGTTACTCCCAACTCGTCGGCGATCACATACAGATGTCCCCATTTAGTCAAGTCACGGCCCTTGATGGCTTTCTCCAACTCACTCATCGGCATTAGTAAACAACTGGCAAAATATTGTGCTTGCCATTCAATTTTTTGGCTAGAATCAACTGTCCGACACAGAAAAGGTTGAATTGTCTCTAGGGAATCTCCCTGATTGATTCGATCCAAAAAGTTAGAGACGGCCTTTTGATTAATATGAAGGACAAAATGACCAATTTCATGGGCTAAACTCGAATTTTTAAAACCTTCTTTTGCCAGGGATGAATTTTGATAATCTTTTAAGAATTTTACATCTTCATTAAGAATAATTTTCTTTTCTGTGGGAATAATCATCGCGGCGATTTCTCCCTCTTGATCTGGCTTTATATCCGTCCATTCAATAGCTAAATCAAAATAATCAGCCACTGCTTCCGCAATATCGCAATTTTTTAAGGGACGACGACGATTAGCTTTTACTTTCTTGAGAATATTGTCTGCCTGAGCTTCAATCACTGTTTTGGGAATAAAACTATAGGGTTTAATAATATCCAAGATATTTACTCCTCTGGTTCTAATTTTGTCGCCTCAGAAATAATTTTTTGGGCAAAATTGGGATTGTCTTTCATGCGACGCAATAAAATTGGCATTTGCTGGTATTTTTGAACTAACTCTTTGAAGACTTTTTGATCATCTGAACTCAGTCGTCCCGCTAATTCTCCTAAGGTTTGAGCATTTAATTTTAAATGAGTCGCTAAGGATTCAATAACCTGCTGACTAGGAGGATAACCCGCATGATCATTTTCTAGTTTCGATAGATAGGTATAGTCCACCCCAATCAACTTAGCTAGTTCTCTCTGACTATATTCCTCCTCTCGACGAGCTTTGCGGATAACCTGTCCAAATGTTTCTGACACTGCTTTTCTCCCAACCGCTCAAAAAAATTATATCAAGGGTTGACTATTTCAGTCAACATAGGCTAAAGTTAGTTCATTGGCGTTGATTATTTTAGTCAATGTCATCCTAGCATTATCCTGACTGAGGGAAAAAACCTTGTCCTGCCAGTTTCCCACAAAGCCTTGGTATCCTCCGATGAGCTATAGTCTTTGGCGATCGCTAAAACCAGCGATTGGCTATGAGAATTGGCATTGTCAGACAAAACGGGGGTTTGAAAAAGCGCGAAACAAAGAACCAGAAGTCCAAAGATTATTATCAGAAGATAATCAACCGCAAAAAATTGGTAAGTTGGCACAAAGGGGAGTTTTTGAGTTTCATCAAGAGCCGGTGAGATTATCGGGTTCCCATGGGGTGGAACAAGTGGCAGAAATCCTGCAATTAAATCAAGAATCGCCAGAAATTCAAGCTAGGGTTTTAGTAATTTTAAATAATTACTACCAACAACCAATTTTATTGAATCAAGAGATTATTAATTTATCTAGAGGTGATGAAGGTTATCCAGAACCTATGGTTATCGAGCAAGGTAACTATAAGTTTAATTTGTCCGCTGCCTTTGATTGTATTTTCAGAGAAGCCGATGAAACTATACATATTTTAGATTTGAAAACTGGTCAATCTAATTTTGATCGTCGTCAGGCTCATGTTTATTTACTGGCGGCTAGTTACCGTTATCCTCAGGAAAAAATTGTCGCTTCTTTTTACAATTTAGAAACCCAAACAAGCTCAGAAAAAATATCCCTGTCTTCCGAGGCAATAGAAGCAGTTAAAATCGAACTGGCTTCCTTGGCCAAAAAACATCAGCAACAACTACAAAAATATAAAGATCACCCTGAAGATTTTTATCATATTTTTCCGCCTCAAAGTGGCTATGTCTGTCGTTATTGTCCGTTTACATCGATTTGTGATTATGCAAATAAGGAGGTTTAGATCATGAATTACACAGAAGCTAAAACAGCCAACTCTCCAATATTTTTGAGTGAAATTAGTTCCTTAACTCTCAAGAATAATTGTTTAAATTGTTTTAAACTTAGTCATCAAGTTACTAGAAAAATAGGTAATCGTTTTGGTTGGCAATTCAGTCGGAAGTTTCCTGCTGTGGTGGTTATTTTTGAAGATAATTGTTTTTGGGTATTAGCTAAAGATGAAAAATATCTTCCCTCTCCACAACAGTGGAAAGAAGCTTTATCAGATATTCAAGAGGTTTTACGAGAAGATATTGGCGATCACTATTATTCTATTCATTGGCTAAAAGACTTTCAGATAACAGCTTTAGTTACAGCACAATTAGCAGTTAGAATTCTGAAAATATTTGGTAAATTTTCCTGTCCAATAGTTTTTCCCAAAGATAGTCAGATAAGTGAAAACCAAGTACAGGTAAGGAGAGAAGTTAACTTTTGGGCAGAAATCATCAATGACACCGATCCAGCTATTTGTTTAACTCTTGAAAGTAGTATTGTCTATAGTGGAGATTTAGAACAGTTTTATGAACATCATCCCTATAGACAAGATGCTGCTAAATTATTAGTAGGTTTAAAGGTTAAAGACATAGAAACCAATGGGATAGCTAAAATTATTAAAATAGCGGGTACAATTGGGGAAAGAAGAGAATATTTATTAAAAAAAGCTACAGGTTCAATTAGTCGAAGAAAATTAGAAGAATCTCATCTGGAGCAACCAGTGGTGACGGTACAATTTGGCAAAAATACCGAGGAGTATATTTATCCATTGGCAGCTTTAAAACCCTGTATGACAGATAGGGATGAGAGTTTATTTCAAGTCAATTACGGAGAGTTATTAAAGGAAACAAAAATCTTCTATGCTGAACGACAAGAACGATTGAAATTGTATAAGCAGGAGGCACAAAATACTTTAAATAACTTTGGGTTTCAGTTAAAAGAAAAAAGTATTAACAGCCAAGAATACCCCGCATTATTTTGGACTCCTCCCATTTCTCTTGAGCAAACTCCTATCTTATTTGGTAAGGAAGAAAGGGGAGAAAAAGGAGAAACTCTCAAAGGATTATCGAAGGGTGGTGTATATAAACGTCATCGAGAATATGAGGATCCTGCTCGTAAAATTCGTTTAGCTATTCTGAAACCAGCTAATTTAAAAGTGGGAGATTTTAGAGAACAATTAGAAAAGCGATTAAAACTTTATAAATTTGAGACTATTTTGCCACCAGAGAATCAAGTAAATTTCTCTGTTGAAGGTGTAGGATTTGAAAAAAGAGCTAGACTGGAGGAAGCAGTTGATCAATTAATTGGAGGAGAAATTCCTGTAGATATTGCTTTAGTCTTTCTTCCTCAAGAGGATCGCAATGCTGATAATACTGAAGAAGGAAGTTTATATTCGTGGATCAAAAAAAAGTTTCTGGAGCGTGGAGTTATAACTCAAATGATTTATGAGAAAACTTTAAGTGATAAAAGCAACTATAAGAATATTCTCAATCAAGTTGTCCCCGGAATCCTAGCCAAATTAGGAAATTTACCCTATGTCCTTGCTGAACCTCTAGAAATTGCCGATTATTTTATTGGTTTAGATGTGGGAAGGATGCCTAAAAAAAATCTTCCGGGGAGTCTCAATGTTTGTGCAAGTGTGCGACTATATGGCAAACAGGGAGAATTTGTTCGCTGTCGGGTAGAAGATAGTTTAACCGAGGGAGAAGAAATTCCTCAACGTATGCTGGAAAATTTTTTACCGCAAGCTGAACTAAAAAATCAGACAGTTCTCATTTACAGAGATGGTAAATTTCAAGGAAAGGAGGTGGAAAATTTACTAGCAAGAGCTAGAGCAATTAAGTCTAAATTTATTCTCGTAGAATGTTATAAGACTGGCATTCCTAGACTTTATAATCTTGAGCAAAAGCAGATAAATGCTCCCTCAAAAGGATTAGCTTTTGCCTTATCAAAGCGGGAAGTTATCCTGATAACGTCCCAAGTGTCTGAACAAATGGGTGTTCCTCGTCCCTTGCGCTTAAAAGTTCATGAATTGGGAGAGCAAGTAAATTTAAAACAGTTAGTTGACACTACCTTAAAATTAACTTTACTTCACTATGGTTCCCTCAAAGACCCCCGTTTACCTATCCCTTTGTATGGAGCGGATGCTATTGCTTATCGACGCTTACAAGGAATTTATCCTAGTTTATTAGAAGATGATTGTCAATTCTGGCTTTAGAGAGGAAAATTATGTAGGTAGTTAGTAGAAATTGCATAGCTGGTTTTTTGGGGGGAGCAAGCTTTAGATTTTTTTCTTATTTCTTTGAGCGAAAAATGTCTATCATCAAAGGCAATATTACCCTGCCAATTTATGTTACCAGCGATCGGTCAAAATCATCCCCAATCTGGTAATTATGCCCCCCTAGATAGCCATCTCTGGGCTGATGCCACCTATCCCCTCGGAGCGCATTATCAAGGCGATAGTGTCACCTTTGCCGTCTATTCTAAAAATGCCAGTCAGATTCTTCTGGAAATCTACGATCGCCCGACGGGAGAAAACGCTAAGTATGATTACTGGTTGACAAAAAACCCCAATGATGATACGTGGCGGGCAAAAATCGCTGGTATTGCCCAGGGCAGCTACTACGCTTTTCGCTGTTGGGGTCCCAATTGGCAATTTGATCAAAAATGGCAAAGAGGCCACAGTAACGCCGGTTTTCAGGCAGATGTGGACGATTTTGGCCATCGTTTTAACCCCAATAAAGTCCTCTTCGATCCCTACGCGCGAGAACTTTCCCACGACCTTGAAACCCTGGCCATGATCGCGGCTGGAGAAAATGCTGGAATCTATGCCACGGGAGAAGGGGACTACAAAGGAGTGATCCGGCGACAATACGATACGGGTAAATGGTCGCCCAAAGGCATTGTGATCGCGCCGGATGGGACTTCTACCGGGATTCGTCCCCGTCTGGGGGCCGAAAAAGCGATTATTTATGAGGCCCATGTGCGCGGTTTAAGTAATCACCCCTCCGCTAGTCGTTTAGAAGACATTCTCAAGGGAATTACGGGTTTTGAGGAAGTGGCTAACGTTCCCGATCAGTACAGGGGAACTTATGCGGGAGCCGGCTATATGGCCAAATACCTGAAAGCGCTAGGATTCACCACGATCGAACTCTTACCGGTCCAAGAAACCGCTAACGATGATAACCCCGACGATCGCCCTGGCGGTAATTATTGGGGTTACATGACCTTTGGTTATTTCGCCCCCGATCGCCGTTATGCTTATGATCGCTCCCCCGGTGGACCGACCAGAGAATTTAAGGCCATGGTCAAAGCTTTCCACGACCAAGGTATGGAAATTTATCTCGATGTGGTCTATAATCACACCGGAGAAGGGGGGAATTGGGGCAGCAACGATGTCACCGCATTTGTTAGTTTTGGTGGTTTTGATGTGGTGGAATACTATCAACTCACCGACGAACATTATCTGGTCGATGGAGCCACCGGCTGCGGAAATCAATTAAACTTTTCCCATATTGTCACCTGTAATCTGGTTCTTGATTCCCTCACCTATTGGTTAGAAGAAATGGGAGTTGATGGTTTTCGTTTTGATCTAGCCCCCGTCCTCGGTCGAACTCCTTCTAGTCATCAACGAGAAGATTGGCGCAAACAAAAACAATTCTTTCCTAAACATCCTTTGTTAGAAAAGATCGAGAAATTAGGCAAGAAATACGATGCCGAAATGATCGCCGAAGCTTGGGATATCTGGGGTTACGAAGTGGGGAATTTCCCAGCGGGTTGGGGAGAATGGAATGGCCGTTATCGCGATGCAATCCGGCGTTTTTTAAAGGGAGATGGTAATACTTTTAAATTCATCGAACAGGTGAACGGAGATTATCGCAATTTTAACGACCAAGGCGGACCACAAAAATCGATCGGTTTTATTGTTGCCCACGATGGTTTTACCCTGATGGATTTAGTCAGTTATAACAATAAAAATAACCTCAATCCCTGGCCTTTTGGTCCTTCCGATGGCGGCAATAATAATAACGATTCTTGGGATTCTGGCGGTAATCAGTCCTTACGTCGCCAAAGATTACGCAACTTTTGGACGATTCAATTTTTGTCTCGCGGTGTGCCGATGACTGTCTGGGGTGATGAATTTGGCCGCAGCCAAAATGGTAATAATAATCCCTACAATATTGATAGTGTGGCCACTTGGAATAATTATGATATGATCGCCACCCGTTCACCCCATCTACTGCCCACGGGTTATCGGGAAGCTTATCATAATAATTTTGGCACGGGAACTAATCAAGAAGAACGCAATCCTTTATTTATTTTTGCCGCTTATATTGCTCACTTAAGACAGAATCATATAGCACTCAAACAGCGCCGCTACGGTGATATGGTTCTCGATGCGGGCAATAATGTCACCTACTTATTTAAAAAACCCGATGGGGTTAGTGATTTAACTGCCCATGATCGCTGTATTTGGTTTTTAATTGATGGTAGTGCCGTCGGCGATCACGATTTTTTGGTGTTAATTAATATGTATTATCTGCCGGTGGATTTTCGCGTTCCCTCACCACCCGATAATTATCGTTGGCTAAGAATTATTGACACGGCAGCTTGGGCAGAAACCGATTATAATTGTTGGTCTGTGGATCAAGGGACAGTAATTGCCGATAGCTATAAAGTCAATGGTTTTTCGATCGTGGTTTTAGAGGAGGTTAACTAAACTACCCACAGCGATATCGGGGGTAATTTGGGAACAGATAGGGCAGCTCGCTAATATTAAGATCGAGATCGATTCTCAGCCGATTTCTGCTATATTTTTGGCAATAGGGAAATATAAACCCCGGCTGCATCTTATGTTTTGCCCCCCGCACTTAGCCCAAAATTGCCGTTAAATGTCTAAAACTAAAAGTAGTGTCATTATCCTAACCATAATTTGTATTATCGCCACGGCGATGGGAGTTTATCTAATCGGTGGTATCGACTCCCAACAATTACAGATCTGGTTAAAACAAATGGGAATTATCGCCCCCATTTTGTATATTATTCTCTATACGATTGGGACAATTTTAATCCTGCCTTCTACCCCCTTAAACCTCAGTGGTGGGGCGATCTTTGGAGTGGTTATGGGAACAGTTTGGACAACGATCGCCGCTTTGGTAGCCGCTATAGTTGCCTTTACTTTTACCCGTACTATTGGCCGGGAATATACCGCCAAAAAATTTCAAGGAAAATGGCAAGCGATCGATGCAGAAATGCAGCAAAGGGGACTATTTTATATATTTGCTATCCGTCTATTACCGATTATTCCCTACGGTATCGTTAACTTTGTTGCGGGATTAACTTCTATCCGTTTTCGCGATTATTTCATCGGTACCTTATTAGGCACTGTCCCAGGTATTTTACCCTTTGTCATGATGGGTGCGGGTTTAAAATCTTTGGGAAAAGGCGATATATTGCCCCTAATGGTGGCTTTTACCCTCATTGCTCTGTTAGTAGGTGTGGGAACTTGGTATCGTCGTCGTCGGCAATTTCCCTTTCAGTGATCAACGATAAAATTAAGTTAGATTAGGAATATCCCGACTGAATCCCCATTGCTAAGGAGATAGCGTATCGATGCCTGCCGCAGATTATAAAGATTATTATGCCGTTCTGGGAGTAGGTAAAACTGCCAGCGCTGAAGAAATTAAAAAAGCTTTTCGCAAATTAGCTGTCAAATATCACCCCGATCGCAATCCTAACAATAAAGGCGCCGAAGAACGTTTTAAAGAAATTAGCGAAGCTTACGAAGTCCTCTCCGATAGCGAAAAACGACAAAAATACGATCAATTTGGACAATATTGGCAACAGGCCGGGCGATCGAATTGGCCGGGTGGTAATGGGGGGGTTGACTTTGGTTCCGACGGTTTTGACTTTAGCCAGTACAGCACCTTTGATGATTTTATCAATGAACTGCTCGGTCGCATGGGGCGCTCCGGCGGTACTCGCCCCGGTTCCCATTCCTACGGGACTCCGGGGAGAGGATTTGGCGATTTTAGCAATTTTAACGACTTTGCCGGCGCTCGTACTTCACCCCAATCCGTCACTTCTGGTGTCTCCACCACTAAACTGCGTCTGAGTTTTGGGGAAGCTTTACGAGGAGTACAAAAACGGGTTAATTTAGCCGGAGAAATGATCGATATCAAAATCCCCCCAGGAACCAAAACCGGTAATCGTCTCCGGATACGGGGTAAAGGACTAATCGATCCCTTGAGTAAACAACGGGGAGATCTATTTCTCGATGTGGAATTAGAACCCCATCCTTTCTTTACTTTTGAAGGCGATAATTTAACCTGTGAAGTGCCGATTACTCCCGATGAGGCGGTTTTAGGCACAGCAATTGAAGTTCCTACCCCCGATGGCCCGGTGACGGTAAAAGTTCCCGCCGGTATTCGTTCCGGTCAATCCCTGCGCTTACGCGGCAAAGGTTGGATCGATAATAAAGGACAACGCGGCGATCAATTAGTCAAAATTGTCATCGATACTCCCAAAGAATTAACCGTGATCGAACGGGAATTATACGAGAAAATTAAATCTCAGCGTACCACCGATCCCCGTCGTCATCTCAGACAGGTGCAAATTTAAGTCCCTAGCTAGGGTTTGCCGAAACAGTTTTTCTTGGTGCTGATTACTGTCTCTGGGGTTTATAAGTAGTTAGGTGTTAAAAATCGTCAGTTCCCCCCCTTATCAAGGGGGGATTGAGGGGGGATCGATCTAGAATTTAACCTTACTAGCCAACCAATTAGTAATTAATTTAGGGCTATTTTTCTTCACCCAATAGAGAGCATAAATTCTGAATATAGGCTTAGAAAAACGAGCGATCGCTTTCATAATAAAATTTAAGTAACGACTATGAAACTTTTTGTTAATTAAATTTAACGAACCCACATCGTAAAGACAGTCGATGATAATCCTAAAAGTCGTTTCCTCTCTTTGGAATAAACTATCTATTAACAATAGCACTTCCTGAATCCGTTGCTGTTTAAGCAGTTCCTCTTCGGAAACAGCCGAGAGAATCTGCTGCTTAGATAATTTACTATCCGATGGGGTTAACATGATATGGTAAGGAAAAAATTAACTTGTTTTGATTTTATCCCTATTTGCCGATTTTGCAAGACCAAACCCCCCATCTATCCCCATTTTTACGATAACACGGATTTTTCCTCTCCGGTGGTGATTCGGTAGTAGTGATGGCGGCTTAGTCCTTTGCTTTGCTGTGCATTGTAGTGATGGATAAGATACCAAAGGGTTCCCCAACGTGATTCTCCATTTTTTTAGAGAAAGATAGACTCTCTCTCACCAGCCGAGAAATCCTTTGTCGAAAGGTATTATTTAATCTTTCAATAGGATTA
>JAADBR010000012.1 GCA_009995705.1 Microcystis aeruginosa W13-11 | reverse complement strand
AGTTTTAGATTGTCGATAATATCATCGGGTAATTTTGAGAGATTGGCAAGGGTTCTTTTTTTGACTTGATCTCCTTCTTTTGTAGGACTCTCGAAGAAGAACAGCGGGGGGGGAATTACGGTTAGGAACTTTTTCTATATACATGGCTATCATTTTAGCAAATAGAGAGAATTCTTGTCCATTAAGAAATGTTACAAATTACATGGGTACATTAAGAAAAGTTAAGGGAGGCGTATCCATTGATGGATAAGGGTTTCCAGCTATTGTGGTATATATCCTGCATTTCTCACAAAGCAAGAGAATGGAGTGTCTGAAAGCCCTACCCAGTATAGATTTGAACCCGATTTTAGCCCAGCTCCCCCAACGACAGTGTGTTGTGAGAATTTAACAAGACATCGTCATCAATTAGACTTGAGAAAAAAGGAATTAATTTGCGTAAACTTTACGCAAATTAATTAAATAAACTGTACCTGGGTCACAAATTCCTCAAAACTTGGCTTTAAAATCAGTTATAATTGAGTTATGTTTGCGCTTTTAAAGGTTCGATTTTATGACACCTAGTTCAGACCAGTCTCTCCCCAATCAATTCAACTTTGGCCAGTTAAAAGGAAGAAACATAATCGCCAATTTTGAAGGAGGTAAAATCACCTCGGACGCGGGGATTGTCTTAATGGCAGAGTTAGACAAGAAGTTAAAAATCACCACTCAATTTGCTGAATGCTTTCGAGATTATCGTCATGTCTCCTATCTAGATTATTCCCTTCACCATTTACTAGCACAGAGAGTTTATGGCATCATTTTAGGATATGAAGATGTCAATGACCATGATAAATTACGTCATGACCCAGCTTTAGCTATAGCCTTAGAAAAGCTTAACTTTATTGAGTTAAACCAAGGGGGATTAGCTGGGAAAAGTACCATCAACCGATTAGAATATTGCCCAGAGACTATTATTAACCAAGAAAAAAGTCGCTATCATAAAATAGAACTCTTACCTGAAAAACTGGAAAAAGCTTTCGTTGATATTTTTTTCCAGTCTTATCAAAAACCGCCAAAAAGTATTATTTTAGACCTGGATGTGACAGATGACCAAGTCCATGGCAACCAAGAAGGAGCGTTCTTCAATAAGTATTATCGAGGAGTATGTTACGCCCCTTTATACATTTTCTGTGGTCATCACCTATTAGTAGCTAAACTGAGGTCTTCTAATGTAGACCCAGCGGAGGGAGCCTTAGAAGAATTACAGCGAGTTATCGGTCTAATCCGAGAAAACTGGCCAGATACCCACATCCTAGTTCGTGCAGATAGTGCTTATGGTCGTGAAGAGATAATGAAATTCTGTGAGGATGAGCAAAAAGTAGATTATGTAATAGCTATGGCAACTAATAACCAATTAAAGTTGAGAGCTTTAGATACAATTGAGAAAGCCAAAAAGGATTATGAACAAAGACTTGAACCAGTTGTTGAATTAAGGGAGTCCCTTTTGGCGAAGAATGAAGAGTTAGAAGAAGTTCCTTCTTTAGTGCCGAACTCGACTTGGTTTCGCTCTCTGTGCTACCGAACCGAAAAGTCATGGAGTTGTCAAAGGAGAGTAGTAACTAAAGTTTGTTATGGAAGTGAGGGCTTAAAAATTCGTCATGTTGTCACTTCTTTACCTGCATCTAAAATTCCTCCCTCGAAACTTTATACAGATAAATATTGTCCGAGGGGAGAGATGGAAAATCGACTTAAAGAACAACAACTAGATTTATTTGCTGACCGAACTTCAGCCCAGACTTTTGCCAGTAATCAACTCAGACTCTGGTTGTCTTCAATGGCTTATGTTTTGATGCAGGCTTTTCGTCAACATTGTTTAGCTAAAACCTCTATGGCTAAAGCTACAGTAGGAACCATTCGTCTTAATCTCCTCAAATTGGGAGCCAGGATAACAATTAGCGTGAGACGAATTTTAATCGCTATTGCTAGTTCTTGCCCTTATCAAGATATCTGGTCAGAAGCTTATTCGAGAATTCAAGCTCTTTCGGACACTGGATAAGTCTAAAAGTCTGAAAAATAACTAAACTAAATATTTGGATAAATGGCTGCTGAAAAATTCAGTCAGATCGGGGCTGCAAAATTTTCCTAATTGACTCAAGTTTTTCCGTGCGTGAGCAACTTTTTAGCTAATTTGGTTAAATTTTTACGCCGCAAATTTACAATTTTCTCTTATTTTAAAATAATCTCAACTTTTAACTTCCAAATTAGGTTCTTTCCTCAGTTTGTGAGAAATGCGGGATATGTATGGGGGAAGTTCAGTAATAAATATTTTACACAATTCATACCAGGTAAGCAAGAGAGCTACGCCACTACTACCGAATCATTACCCTGTTGTCTATCTTAAGACATGTAAATTACCGCAATTCTTACTGACGACCGACTCCTGATTTGAAAGAGGGTGTAGGGTGTGGGGTGTAGGGAAGGAAACCTCTTTCATCTTTGGTGGTGAAAATTTTTTCATCAGGACTGACTCCTTACCCCACAGTTAACTTTACTTTTGTCCAACTACGACTCTCTTGGATTTGGTGGGTAAAATGTATTCTAAGATACAGTCCTGCTGGCGAGGGAGTGGAAGGAACCACACCAGACACAGGGGACACAAAGATTGATCGCTTCTATGGTAAGTTAAGCTGATCACACAGAACCTAGAAGAGCCCAACTACTTATACCAAAAAAGATTATCTATTTATTTAAAAGCTGATGAGATGACGATTTTATTGACAGCGACTCTCTTTCACCTTTCTCTTAATTTTAGGTTTCTGCTAGGTCGAAATTGACTCTTTGATATAAATCTTGCAAAGAAATCTGCCAATCTACCGACAGCAATTGTAAAACCGCATTTTCCCCCGTGAGGAAATCAACTAACCATTGATCATCCTTTTGTTTATAGTAACGCTCTACACTATAACTAGATTGTGCAATCAGAATATATTCTTGAAAAGTTGGCAAGGAACGATAGAATTTAAACTTATCTCCTCGATCATAAGCTTGGGTGGAATTAGAGAGAACTTCGAGAATAATTAAAGGATTGATCACGTTAGATTGACTATTCCCTTGATAGAGAGGTTGACCTTTAATCACCATTACATCGGGATAGGTGTAAATGCTATAATCTGACAGCCATAAACGCACCGTTTCCATGTAGGTATAATAATCTTGATTATTGATATTTAAGGGAAAATTACGGCAAAAATTTAGACAAATCTGATTGTGATTAGTTGTTGCTCCTACCATTGGGATAATTTCTCCTTGACGATATTCATTTTTATCCTCGGACGTTTCCTCTAGGGCGAGATATTCTTCGGGAGTATAATATTTAGTTTCAGTAGCGGTTAACATTTTTGACTCTCCTGCCTATTCTATTTTCTAGGATACAGCATTTCCCTAAAAAGAGATAAAGTTATCCTTGAGCAAGGCTATCAATTGAGTTACTCGGATCATATTTTTCCCTTAACCTCTGGCAAAAAATGCGGAGAAATCTATAATTAAAAATCTAACTATCAAAATTGCTCACTTCAAGGGTTAAGATAAACTAGATATAGCGGTATGCAGTCGAATGAGGTATACTGCAACAAGCTATAAGTCAGTCTAGGCAAGACTTTGTCTGTATCTCACTCAAGCGAATACCGCTATAAATAGTTTTATGTTTAGTTTCTCCTATGTTTAACTGGTTCCGTCGTCAGAAAGTCCAAACCGAACAAGAACAAGCACCCCCTGCACCCGTAGAGGAAACCCCCAGCGAGGCAACCAGTCAGGAAGAGTATTTAGATTGGGCCAAAAAAGCCTTTAAAAATATTCAAGAGAAAAAAGCCATGGCCGAGGCCGTCGTGAGCGAAACCCCTGAAACATCTATTGCTGAAACGGAACCTCCGCAAGAGCAAGAACCAGTTAAAGAAGAAGAAACCGAGGATAATACTCCCGCATGGCTGAAAAAATCCGATCGCCTCGAAATTCTCAAAGAAACCGCCATTGAAACCCCCACAGAACTGGATGAAGATTTTATCTGGTCGGCCAAAGTTTTAGCCAATCAGGGAAGACAAGCAGAGGACGTTTCGGAAGAAGAAATCACCTGGTTAAAAAAATTGCGTCAGGGTTTGGGCAAAACGCGCCGCAGCTTGGTCAATCAGCTTAAGGCCGTGGTCGGTCAGGGTCCTCTCAATCAAGACGCAGTGGAGGAAATCGAAGCTTTATTGCTTCAGGCCGATGTGGGGGTAGATGCCACCGATTATATTATCACTACCCTCCAAAATAAGCTAAAACAGGAAGCTCTGCCCCCCGAAAAAGCGATCGAATATCTCAAAGAAATTATCCGCAAGATTTTGGATGCACCTTTAGCTAATTATAGCAACCCCGGTTTTGAGCCAGAAAAGGGCAAATTAAATATCTGGATGCTCACAGGAGTTAACGGAGTTGGTAAAACAACGACTATCGGCAAATTAGCCCATTTATCTAAACAATCTGGCTATAGCTGTATAATTGCCGCTGCCGACACCTTTCGTGCCGCTGCCGTGGAACAGGTGAAAGTTTGGGGAGAGCGATCGCAAGTCGAAGTCATTGCCAACCCGGGCAAAAATACCGACCCAGCCGCCGTGGTGTACGATGGTATCGAAGCCGCTAAATCCAGGGAGATAGAATTACTCTTAGTGGATACGGCGGGAAGATTGCAGAATAAAAAGAACTTAATGGCAGAATTAAGCAAAATTCGCCGCATTATCGACAAAAAAGCCGAGAGTGCCGTGGTGGAATCCCTTCTAGTTCTCGATGCCACTTTAGGACAAAACGGCCTGCGACAAGCAGAAGTTTTCTCGGAAGCTGCCCAATTAAGCGGCGTGATCCTGACTAAAATCGATGGTACAGCTAAAGGGGGTGTTGCCCTTGCCGTAGCGCGTCAGCTTAACCTACCGATTCGCTTTGTCGGTGCCGGGGAAGGAATCGAGGATCTGCGGCCTTTTTCCAGTTACGAATTCGTGGAAGCTTTACTGAGTGGCGATTAATCTCACCCCGACTATCTTTCATAATCTTTTCATGGTTGCTTCATAATTGTCTCATTTTTAGCTATGCTAGAACTGGAGACTCAGGGTAACAACTATGCAAAGGACAATTACAGTTAGTCATCTGGGAGTATATTATCGCGGTGTGGAAGCCCTACGGGATATCACCCTGAAAATTTATCCGCGACGATTAACCGGTATTATCGGTCCCAACGGTGCGGGCAAAAGTACCCTGATCAAAGCCATGCTAGGATTAATTCCCGTACAACAGGGAAGCGTTAACTATCAAGGGCAATCTCTACAGCAACAGCTGGATAAAGTCGCTTATGTTCCCCAAAGATCTCAAATCGACTGGACCTATCCGGTCAGTGCTTGGGATGTGGTCATGATGGGAAGAGTCAGAAAAACGGGTTGGTTTCGTCCTTTTTCCCACATTAGTCGTCAACAAGCTTTAAATGCCCTAGAACGGGTGGAAATGGCTGATTTACGCCATCGTCCCCTCGGTCAGTTGTCGGGAGGACAACAGCAAAGAGTCTTTTTAGCCAGATCTTTGGCCCAAGAAGCGGAGATTTTCTGTTTTGATGAACCTTTCGTTGGGGTAGATCAAAAAACCGAGGGGATTCTTTTTAATATCTTTGGTGAGTTAGCTCAAGAAAATAAAATTGTCATGGTGGTTAACCATGATTTAGGCGAATCTATTACCCATTTTGCTGATTTAATCCTCTTAAATAAAGAATTGATCCTCGCCGATCAACGATCTAAGGTCTTAACTGATTTTAATCTCCGGCGTGCCTACGGGGGTAAAGTCTCCTTCTACGATGCCATGACACCACCAGATTATCCCCGATCGAGTCTCGATTATCTCGATCGCCTATCGAAAAACAATGCGATAAACTAGAAGCGAAGATATTTTGGCTGACTGCCGATAGGGACCCCGATGAAAACTATTTCCCCTCAAGAAGTAACAGGAACGATCGAACTGGCTCCTAACTATCGAATTCCCCTGTTTTTGGTAATTTTATCGCTGCCTTTACTCTTTTTACAGGTCTGGCTTGGCATAATTTTCTCCCTGTTAGGACTATTCTTGGTGTTCCAGACTACCCGCATTCGTCTCCAGTTTACCCCCACCTCCCTAGATGTCTATCTATCTGGGCAACAAATTCGCTCCTTTCCCTACCAAGAATGGCAAAACTGGCGGATTTTCTGGAACAAAGTCCCGATCCTATTTTATTTCAAAGAAATTAACAGCATTCATTTTTTGCCCATTATCTTTGACAGCGCAACCCTGAGACTATGCCTCGAAAAATATTATCCTTTGGCAGCATCGCCAGCGATCGACTCAGAAGCGAACTAAGATTGAGATAAAATAAAGTCCTAGCTAATAGCGTCTTAAGTGGGTAGGTGTTAAAAATTGTCAGATCCCCCCGCCTATCGGCACCCCCCTTAATAAGGGGGGCAGGGGGGATCGAAGACAAAATCTATCTTCCATTAATTAGAACCACTTACTTAATTACCTGCCTTAGCCCTCTGTTCGCTCTGCATTTCTAAAGCCGATGACTTCAGAAGATTTTAATGTTTTACCCCTTGACAAAATGACAGACTTACCCAATGAATCTGTCGAAGAATTTAGTTTTGATGATCTCTGGGACGATCGCCCAGCAGAGAATCCCCTGCCATCGGCAATCGCCCCCGAAGGCGAATTAGTTCCCGCAGCCCAAGCGCAACCCCTACGAGCAGAAATCGAGGCTCTAGAACGGCAAAAACAGAGCCTAGCGGCAGAAATTTCGGCATTAAAAGCGGAAAAAGAACGCTTGATCGCCGAGGAATTGGGGGATATCAAAGCTCAAATCGAGAGAATGCTCAAGGAAGGCGTAAAAGACCTAGAACAACGCAAACAGGCTTTAGAAGTGGCGATCGAACAGTTAGAACGCCGTCGTGAGCGGATTCGGCAGGAAATGCGGAGTAATTTCGCCGGAGTCTCCCAGGAGTTAGCCGTGCGGGTTCAGGGATTTAAAGACTATCTGGTGGGCAGTTTACAGGATTTGGCCGCGGCTGCCGAACAGTTGGAATTACCCCGTTTTGAAACCCCCGAAAAATCCCCCCGCTCCGTGGAACCTCCCCTGCGGACCGAACGGGAGGAAAACCCGCGCCCATCCCGTGGCAGTCAAGACCGAGATTATCGCGAAGAAAGTCCCCGTCCCCCCCGTAGCAGTAACCAGGGCCGGGATAATTGGCAAGAACCCCGTCGTTCTAACCGTTCGGGTTATGAATCGGAACCAGTGGGACAATCTACCCCCAGACAGGGCTTTTCTGAGCAAAATCAGCGCATCCAAACTCTTTTAGACCGTTATCGCAGTCGTCCTGACTATTACGGTCCCCCTTGGCAATTACGGCGCACTTTTGAACCAATTCACGCCGAACGGGTGCAACAGTGGTTCTTTAAACAGGGGGGCCGGGGTACGGTTCGCGGTATGGGCAGCCGTCTCCAGAATATTCTGGTCGCTTCGGCAATTATCTCGATTATGGCGGAATTACAAGGAGATCGCTTCCGTTCTCTCGTTCTGGCTAATAGTCCCGAACGTTTAGGCGAATGGCGGCGCGGTCTCCAAGATTGTCTCGGCATTTCCCGCGCCGATTTTGGACCGGACCGCGGCATCGTTCTCTTTGAGTCTCCCGAAGCTTTAATTCAAAAAGCGGAACGTTTAATTGAGGATAAATATTCACCGCTCATTATCATCGATGATACGGAAGAAAGGCTGAATTTCGCTCTTTTACAATTCCCCTACTGGTTAGCTTTTGCCCCTGAACCCCAACAAAGTTCTAGTTATTGGTATTAACTAATTAGAACGTAGGTTGGGTTTCATGCTTCAACCCAAACCCCTTTTTCAGCAAACCCTAATTAGTCCTTGAGTAGTGCGATACATTGGGCTAAAGAAGCGTTAGTTTTCAGGGCTTGCGGGTCAATATGGGTGGCAGCGGCCCGATAACCTTGTTCTAGGAGAGCCGCAATTAAATCTTCTCTTTTGGGTAGATCTAATTTGCCCCTTCTCCCAATTTCCCGAAAACTATAAAAATAGGGAGGAAAATCGTTTTCTTCCCTCATTATTTTTAACAATTTAACTACCTTTTTCCACTGCCATTGATCGGCTAAATCTGCCATCTTTTCTAGATAAAGGCGATCGTGTAAACTGCCTAACCACAAGGGTCCAGTTAAGGTTAAAGGTTGCCCATCCCCAGAACAAACTATCTTGCCTAACTTCAGCCAAGGCACTGATTGATATTCCCCGCAGCTATGACAATAACCGAGAAAACCGTAGTTATGACTATTTAATTGTCTATTAGCTGTTAACCGCACCATTACCCGATAACTTTGACCAAAAAAGAGGGAAAAAATCGGCGTAATTCCTAAACCTAACCGGGCCGATTCTAATTGCAAACCAGCGATAATTAATCTTAATCCCTGTTCGTGGGCAGCTGGATGATTGCGAGCAGATGCTCCATAATCAGCTAAACTATTTTCTAGATTATGACCCGTCAGTGTCCGTCCGTCGGTATTAGTTAGATAAATTAAACCACCGATTTTAGTGGCTAAAGGAATAGCACTTAACAGAGATGCAGGGGAACCAAAAGCATCAATATCAACTAGATCATAATAGTCTTTTTCAAGACAACATTTTAGGAGAACTTCTTGAGCAGATTTATAGGTTATCTTCCCTTTTTTTTGTTGTAATAAACTCTCTAAGTTAGCGTCTAAAGTTGGCTTAATTTCTGGATTTCCATCATTAACCCACAGCCAATCCGCACCACTTTCTAACCAATACCTGAGCGCTCGCACACCAGAGCCGCTCATTACTTCTAAAACGCGCAAACTGCCTCGCTCTTTTTGAGCAATTGCCGCCCCTAAAACTCCTAAATCTCGGACGATTTTACTCTCTGGTCTATAGAAAGTATTGTTAATAGTAAATATCGCTTTTTCTTCCTGCATCGCTCATCTCATAATTAGCACTCGGCGGCAAGGGTCAACCACTGCCAAAATCCATCAGACATCAAGATAGAAGATAAATCTAAAGAAAGTGTGAAATTAGCAGAAATTGCCGATTTTTTTAGTATTATATCTCTGAAAAGCGGATAGTTTCCCCGTGAGAACGGCAAATTAAAGGTGAAAAAATAGTTATTTTTTTACATCTTAGAAGTAGGGTTTGCTGAATAAATGTGAAATGTAGGCAAGGTAAGAGTTTTGTGGCTTTTCTCGCGAAACAGGTGCAAGATTTTGAGAGAATCGTCGTTCAAAACCTTGCGTCTTCATCGGCCCGCGTCGGTGTAGGGGCGAAGCATTCGGGCAATAACCTATCGGTGAAACCAGAGATTTTCTATCCGAATGCTTCGCCCGTACTTTTTGCCGCAAACCCTAAGTAGTTAGGTGTTAAAAACTATCAGTTCCCCCCTTATCAAGGGGGGATTAATGGGGGATCGAACCCAAAATCTATCTTAGATGCGGAAAGTTACCGCTAAAGTTTGATTGCTTAAAGAGTCAAGTGCTGATAGCGATTCCTGTGGAGTCGCTATTTTTTTCGTACCCACCGACAGAATTGAGCAGCGCTCGTCGTCCCTGCTCACCTCGATCGAGTAAAGTAATCTCTAGATAATTTTCCGGCAAAAAAGTTAAACGTTCTGACCATTCGATCGCCACTATCCCTAAATCCACCTCGATTCCCTGCCAATAATTTTCTAGGTACAGCGCCTCGATATCTTGATCCTGCAAACGATACAAATCCAAATGATACAAAGGAAGGCGGCCTTCGCTATACTCGTTAACGAGGGTGAAGGTAGGACTAGCTATAGGCTCTTGAATGCCCAATCCTAAGCCAATTCCCTGTACTAAGGTGGTTTTTCCCGCTCCCAAATCGCCTTTTAATAAAATTACACTGCCAGGGGCCAAGGTTTGCCCCAGTTTTTCCCCTAAATTGACAGTAGCTTCTCGATCGGGTAAGTCGATAATCATTTTTTCCGCTAGGATGCCAATTAATCACTGATTTTAATATGAGTAGGTAGGCGTTAAAAGTTATCAGATGCCCCCCTTATCAAGGGGGGATCGAACCTAAAATCCATTTTTAACTTAATTATAACCAGCTAGTTAGCGATCAGAGCAGCTTTCTGGCCTCCTTGGCTCTGGGAGACTCAATCTGGTCTTTTGATCGAGAAAAATAGAAGCAGTTAAACTAATCCCTGAATCTTTTAGTCTTGCCTTTGGTTAAATGGTCACTATCTGGGCAGAGATAAGCGATCGGCGAAACCTTCTGGTAGGTTAGACTAAATGGGAGTTGGTTAACTGCTTTTATCAAATTGATTGTTCCCTAACCATCAGCATTGTCTAGGGTCGAAGGCAATAAAACAACCGAAGTTTAGGACTTTAAGCCAGAAGTTAAGAAAAAACAGTGAAATTATTATTTTTGAGTAATGGCCACGGTGAAGATGAGATCGCAATCCAGATTATTAAAAGACTGCAATCATCCCCCCACTGTCCGGATATTACTGCTTTACCCCTAGTGGGTAACGGTTATGCTTATACTCGTCCGGGGATTCCCCTTCTCGATCGAGGTCAAAAAATGCCCTCTGGGGGTTTTATCACTAGGGATGCCAAACAATTATGGCGCGATCTGCGGGAGGGATTATTAGGATTAACCTCCCGTCAATACCTTCTGGTCAGAAATTGGGGCCAAGAAGGGGGAAAAATTGTCGCGGTGGGAGATATCTTACCCCTTGCCCTTGCTTGGTTGAGCGGGACAGATTATGCTTTTGTGGGAACGGCTAAATCAGAATACTATCTCCGGGATGAGCAGGGATGGTTAGATAGTAGCTCGATGATCGATCGCCTCTGGGGTTCCTACTATTATCCCTGGGAACGCTGGTTAATGGCTCATCCTCGCTGTCGGGGGGTTTTTCCTCGGGATAGTTTAACTAGCAAAATTTTACAACAGTGGTCAATTCCTGTTGTCGATGGGGGTAATCCAATGATGGATGACCTTTTACCCTCGATAACGGGCGATTTTCCCCAAGATTGCCTAACTATTCTGCTGCTACCCGGTTCGCGCTTTCCCGAAGCTCTCCACAATTGGCGGCAAATTCTCGCAGCTGTGGCTGCCATGATCGGCCGTTTTCCCGATTACAAGCTGGAATTTTTGGCGGCGATCGCTCCTGCTCTCCCCCTAGAATCTTTTACGGCTGCTTTAATTTCCCGGGGTTGGCGGGAATATGGCACAAATAAGTTTATTTGTCAAGAGGTATTTATAACTATTTCTCAAAGGGATTACGCCGAATATTTAGGCCGTTGCCATCTAGCGATCGCCATGGCGGGAACTGCCACGGAACAGTTCGTCGGTTTGGGTAAACCGGCGATCACAATTGCGGGATCTGGACCACAATTTACTCCCCATTTTGCCAAACTGCAACAGCGTTTATTAGGCTGTTCAATTCTCTTAGGCGATAGTGCCGAGTCAGTGGCCGACAAGTTAGAATATTTATTACAAAATCCCCCACAGTGGCAAGAAATCGCCCTTAATGGTCGTCAGAGAATGGGACCGGCCGGTGCCTCCGATCGCATTGCCCAATGGTTACTAGGCAATTTTTGCCCTTAAATGAAAGTATCGGTCTGATTTTTGCCGCTAGTGGGCCACTCAAAAATAGTTTCTAGGGCGATTTTTTGGGCGCTTGCTTGTTGTCCATAGCTGAAAAGATAGGGAATTTCTCCGCTTTGTTGACGAAACCACTGGAAAACGTAGGGACTACCATAAATAATCAATGCTTGAATTTGTCCGGTTTTCAGCAAAGCTTGATAGATAGCTTTCGTTTCCTCCCCTAATCCGGCACTACCCCGAAAAGGATTACCACGGATGAATACTTGTAGGAGAGTCGTTTCTGGGGAGACAAGGGACTGATTAAAGGTGCTACGGTCGATTATTTGGGTTTGATAACCCCATTGTCGGGGAATTGTCACCGCCGGACAAGAGCGATCGAGAAAGTCACAATTGAGTAAATCATCGATAATGATTAAATTACGGCCTTGAGTAGCTTGAATCGGTAAATTACCGCTAACTGTTTGGGAATCCTTTAAAATATCCCTGACAATCTCTAGAGCTTGCGGTGCCGCTAAACTGCTTAAGGATTCTAAGGAGGGGTGTCTTTGCCCTAATTTCTCTTTTGCTCGTTGAATACGCTGCCAAGAATCATTAATTCTGGCTTCGCTAATTGTACCCCCTTGCACGGCACTATACACTGCTTCGATCGCTTCGATCGGATCGGGAGGCATTAATAGTATATCAGCCCCCGCCTCTACCGCCCTCACTGCTATGGCGGCAGCACTGGCAATTTTAGTCACTCCCCCCATAATCAGGGCATCAGTGACGATTAAACCCTGAAAACCGAGATTTTGGCGCAGTTTTTCCCCGAGAATTTTCGAGGAAAGAGTGGCAGGAAATTCGGCATCCCAAGCGGGAATTAACAGATGGGCTGACATAATACTATCAACCCCCGACTTGATCGCCGCTTGAAAGGGGGGCAATTCGATCGCTTCTAGGCGATCATGATCGTGGTTGATGATGGGAAGATCGAGATGGGAGTCATTGCTGGTATCACCGTGGCCGGGAAAATGTTTGGCCGTGGTTAAAACTGGATAGGAATTTGCCCCTAAAATAAAAGCTTGAGCTAGACTAGCGACAATTTCGGGAGTTTCAGCGAAGGAACGAATATTGATAACCGGATTGTCGGGATTATTGTTCACATCGACAATTGGGGCTAAAATCCAGTTAATCCCGATCGCTAGTGCTTCCTTCGCCGTAATTGCCCCCATTTCCTTAGCATATTCTGTGGCTTTTGTCAAGCTTTTTTCAGCTATTTTTCCTAAAGCCATCGGGGGGGGAAACCAAGTAGCGCCGGAAAACCTTTGGCCGACTCCCTCCTCGATATCGGCAGCAATGAGCAGAGGATTATCCCTGGACCAACTTTGTAATTGTTGGCTGCGGAGAGCGATTTCGGCCGCGCTGCCTCCTAACAGAATCACCCCACCGAGGTGGAGGGTTTCTAACCAATATTTTAGGGTAGCGTTGACAGGTTCCCAGACAGGATAGCGGATTTGTTGGTCAAAGAGATAGCCGGAAGCGCGGACTACTATCATCTGACCAATACGTTCTTTTAGGGATAAAATGCGATCGCTCATTATTCAGTTATCAGGAGACAGGAGACAGGAGATTATTTTTATTTGTTTTCCCCATACCCCAATTCATAATTCATAATTCCCCCACTTCCCCATCACCCCACACCCCACTTCCCCATCACCCCACACCCTCTTTCAAGTCAGGAGACTCCGAGACAGGAGACAGGGAGAAAAAAGACGGCTAATAGTTCTATTCTTCTTCGGAATCGTCATCTTCTGGGGGTCGATCGGTTTTAATATGATCAAGAAGGTGTAACATTCGATCGCCGCGTTCAAGGGAAGAATCTTCTAGGAAGACCACTTCGGGGGTACGTCTGAGACGGATGCGTTGACCGAGTTCGCGCCGGACGAATCCCGCAGCAGCCTTTAACCCGGCCATAGTTTCGGCCTTTGCATCTTTGTTGCCGTAAATAGACACAAAAATCCTAGCGTGTTGTAGGTCGTGGGAGAGATCCACATCGGTAACGCTAACCATACCAGCACCGACCCGATCATCTTTAATTTCCATTAATAACATTTGGCTGACCTCGCGCTTAATTAGCGAGGACACGCGAGATACTCGACGGTCGTTAGCCATAATTTTTGTCCCCTAAAAACAGCGAAACCCTTACCATTGTATCAAGCTAATCCAAGCATGGCTTTGAGGGTGAAATAAAGAAAGGCGAAAGTTCCCCCCAGAAAACCCACAAGTGCGATCGCTGTGAGGGGATTTTTTAATAAAGGGGCCAACCAGCCGAAAAAGGCGAAGAAAATCCCTAAACTAAAGCTAATCAGATAGCGGGGGTAACGGCTCACGTTATCAAAAAAGTCGCCCATAAATTTTATTTATTATCTTTGTCCGTAAGTAATTATAGCAGCAAGCTTCGATGCTGCCACGCCGCCCGATTAATGGCACTTAGCCACAGCCATTTTCAAGGATAATTCGATAATTTCCCCGATTGACTCTCATCGGGATTCTGGGACATCCGGCGCGAGAATCATTAATTGTCCCTCCTTATCCTCGCGAATGGCTAGAATCGCCGGACGTTCATTTTCTGCCGACTGAGGGGATAACCCTCGAAAAACATAAGTCCAATTGTTATTTTGGATTAATAACCGCCAGACTCGTGGGGGATTAACTTTACTATCATTCGTTTCTTTTCCCCGTAGCTCTTCGAGTAATTTAGTCTCACCGATAACTCGATAACCTTTGAGAGAAGGATCGGTAAAAACATCCTCCGGATTCCGACCGATCGCTATCTGTTTTTCCGGTAAAACTAAGGTGATAACCGGTAAGGTAGAAGTATCATTAACTGCATCGCGACGGGCATCGATCGATCCCTGAGTTCGGGCTAACCAAAAAAGGATAATTAATAGCCAAATAACAGCGATCAAATCTTTTCGGAGAGATTCGGGAATTCCCCGGACTAATAAACCTAGGAACTGAAATTTTTGATGAAATTTCCGTTTAGATTGACTGACAATTGCATAGGATGGCAGGGGAGACAAAATCCAGAGGGTAAATTGAATCGCAAAGGCAACGGCAACCAGAGCCAGAAACGTTCGCAGCAACGCCCCGAAATCGCCACAGAAGACCTGTATCGGCACAAAAAGGAAGGAACGCAAGGGCAAGTCCAGAATGTTAATCTCAAGGCTAAACCAGCCGAAATAGGCCCAGCGATAGATCCATCCCGTAAAATAGAGAAAAATCCCCAGCAAACCGAGAAGACTGGCGAAGGTTCCTAGTATCTGTGTTCCGGGAGGGGGAGAATTCGGAGCGCTCACGGCAAAATGTCCCTGATTGGCGTTTTCGATCGCTATCCTACTCGATCGATCGGGTTCTATCGCCAGTTCTTTGTATTTTATCAAGGAGAATAACCATGTCCATCGACGATCCCCGACAAGTTCGTTTGTTAATTGAGAAAATGGAAGCGAGTTTACCAATCCCTGTGCGTGCAACTCCCGAAACGTTAAAACTAGCTGAAACAAAAGGCGAGCGATACAAACCCGATCATCAGTTTTCGATCAATAAAATTTTCTACACGGGAGACGAGGGGGGAATTATTTGTTTCCTAAAAAACGAATCGGGAAAACAAACGGGTCTTATCTGTTCTTTAACCCATCTACGCATCGATAACGATCATCCGTTAGCAGCAGATATTCAATCCTACCAGAGAAAGCGATCGATGCGGATCGCACTACAGGATGGCAAAACCGGAAAAGCCCTCCGTATTGCCAAACAAAACCGCCCGAACAAAGGTTTCGGAAAGTAAAAATATATTGACAAAAACCGCAGGTTGGGTTACGAGTAGCGCTAACCCACCGCATCCAATTATATTCGGGGAATAGGAATTTGATTAGTTCGTTGCTACCAGATTGTATTAACCGTTGATAATTGAATTTTTCGATCTCGGCTAATTAAGGGAACGTTTAAATATAGGGCGGTTGCCGCAATAATTCGATCAGGTAAATCGGGAACATCCGAGCGCTCGATTCCTCCCATAGTAACCACAATATTGCGAGCGAGCGGGATTTCTATCAAAATAGAATTTTCCCTGTCCAGTTCCATTAACAATCGCTCTATTGTTTGAGCGGAAATCCGTCCTTTCTCAGCAAGATAGACAATTTCAGCCAGAGTAATCGAGGAAACAGCAACCGTATCTCCACTATTGCCAATTTGTTCGATGGTTTGTCGAGCCAAATTGGATAATCGTTGATCTGCGTAAAGATACCAGATAACTGCATGAGTATCTAAAACTGCTTTTAACACTTAAAGATCCTCTACCGTAAAATCTCCCCACGCTTCTCGTCGGGTTTTATCGATATCTTCAGCCGAGGGAGCCTGTCCTAAATCAGCGCATATACCCCATAAAGATGGACGGGGTTGATTAACTTCTGCCGATTCTGATGCCATTTCTGCGGTAATTTTTTCGATCAGTTGCCGTTTCTCGATCGCGGATAATTTTTCCGCCCACCGCATTAGCTCTTGTAGAGTCATATTTCTATCGTCCACCGCATAAAGGAGTAGCTTTATAAGTTTTAACATAAAGAGAAGATAAAACGCTTCCCCTTTGACAATCCCGACGCTAAAATATGGAAAAAACCCGTAGGGTGGGTTAGCGATAGCGTAACCCACCACCCCTAGGAAAATTTACCCGCGGCTATCCGATCGAACCGAATCCACACTCGATAAAAACGTTTCCCATTCACCGAATCCAGACACCATCTTCGAGAATGCCGATGAAAAAAATCTTACCAGTAATGACAATAACCGGACTCCTATCGATCGCATCTCTCGCGGTCTATCCTCTAGCTACCGCGACTCCAACACCAACCGGATCGATCTCCAAAATTCCCGTATTTTTGCCCAGAGACGCGCGGGTATTTTTAAAAAATAGTAGATCAATGTCCGGGAGATTAACGAAATTCGATTCGAGGACGAAAACGGTAGCAATCGAGTTAAGCGGAGAGTCGAGGAACGTAGCGATGAAGGAGATGGAAAAGGTACATTTTCAAGGGGAAGTAATTATCAAAAGCGGAGAGCTTGTTATTCGTGGGGAAGGGGGATCAGGTAATCCAAACCAGAATAGAGAACGCTGGACGGAACCCTTACAGAACTTCAAAATTGTTGATGTTAATACAGGGAAAGCGGAAGTAACTTTAACCTCGCTAGATTCTCCAAAAATAAGAGGAATCGAGCGTGTAGCCCTTAGCAGTTCCTACGTTGTCGAGGAAATTAAATTCAACCCCCCGGACAAAATTGAGATTCAAGTAAACCCGCATTAAATTTCACAAAGGAGAGGTCAATTTTTTAGGCAATTAAGGAGGACTTTAAATGGGAAAGTTGGCTGATATATTGTTCGATCATTTTTGGTAATAGTGGATCGTTTAAGGTCGGGTTAGCGAGGTCAAAAATGATGTCATTGATGAGATCTTCGTAATCGGTTTCATAGGTGATATCTTCTCTGCATTCAATGGCATCGGCCCAGCTTTCTAGGTCGGTGGCAGATAGAGCGTTATTGAGATGGCGATCGAGAATATCGAGCAGATGCTCTTTTTTTAGGGTGATAATTGCTTCGCTACTGTCCCAAGGAAAGGTTTTTAGGATAGGGAGGATAGTTGATAGGGATGATTTTCCGTTGGAAGAGAGTGAAAAATAAGAGATTAGACAATGGTTCGGAAAGTTAATACTAAATTGTTAAGTGATGTGAGAAATTCAGGAAATATGGGAGGTGCTATAATTGATATATTTACTCAGTCAAAAAACAATGATTAAGTTAAAAGTCACAACGGTAGGGAACTCTATGGGGGTGATTTTCCCGAAGGAGTTGGTGGAGAAGCTGCGCCTTAGTAAAGGCGATATGCTCTACGTCTTGGAAACGCCGAATGGCTTTGAGCTTACACCCTACGACCCCGAATTTGTCCAGCAAATGGAAGTGGCGGAGGAAGTGATGCGCGAAGACTGGAATGTTTTGAGAAAGCTGGCAACTTAGGCTCATGAACCAGCTAATCTGGATAGCTCATAGGGTAGCTCTCGCGATTCATCACCGCCAAATAGCCGAGCATGGTGGATTAGAGGGTATTCGAGATGAGGGGTTGCTAGAAAGCGCACTTTCCCGACCGCAAAATCTTCTGGCTTATTCTGAGTCGCCTCCTGACATGGCTTCTTTGGCAGCAGCCTACGCTTATGGGATTGTCAAGAATCACCCTTTTGTAGATGGGAATAAGAGAACGGCCTATGTAGTGACGAGGACTTTTCTCAGGCTCAATGGCTACGATCTTCAAGCTTCTAGTCAAGAAAAATACCAGATATGGATCGATCTTGCTGTTGGTAAGCTTTCAGAAGAAGAATTAGCTGAGTGGATTAGGAAACGTTTATCAAAGATTCCTCTAATGTCGGGTTAGCGAGGAGAAAAATGATGTCATTGATGAGATCTTCGTAATCGGTTTCATAGGTGATATCTTCTCTGCATTCAATGGCATCGGCCCAGCTTTCTAGGTCAGTGGCAGATAGAGCGTTATTAAGATAGCGATCAAGAATATCGCGCAGATGCTCTTTTTTTAGGGTGATGATCGCTTCGCTACTGTCCCAAGGAAAGGTTTTTAGGATAGGGAGGATGGTTGATAAGGGTTGGTCAAAGTTGACCAGGGCGTTAAGATATTCTTGTCTAGTTTTCATGGGTATTTTTGTTTGATGCGAACAATAGAACCGTTGGGGGCGTAGGTTGTTTGGCTCTCTTGGGGTGATATATTTTGATGTAACGATTTGTTGCCTTGTTGGGGGGAATAGCGAGATGAAATACAGTAAGAATATTGGACTTTTTTATAATTGAGTCATCTATAGAGGTTGTCTTGACTATCTTTGCCTAGGAACTGACGGAGCATTGCCAAAAAAGGCGTGATGAACGTTAAATACCTCTATCTGGGTTGAGAAGGTTCTTTTTAACCCTCAAAGGACAGAAGATCACCCGATCGATCCGACTCTCATCTGTCTTTATGGGGTCATCCCTGAAGCTGGAGGGCGTGTTTTAAAGGTTGTTTATAATTTTACTACTGCACCTTGCAGGGTTGTAACCGTCCATTTTGAACGCCGATTAAGGGGGAAACTATGAAAATAGACTATAGTCAAGCCGCTAATGCCGCTTATATCCGTCGTTTTGAGGGAAAGGTTATGGATTCCGAGGAGGTCGCGCCGGGGATTGTCTATGATTACGATGAGACGGACAGGGTTGTGGGGATCGAGATTTTAGGGGTCAAGCAGAGAACGGCCGAACAATTCAAAAATATTGATTTTCCGTTGGAAGAGGGTGAAAAACAAGAGATTAAACAATGGTTTAGGGCGTTAACGCTAAATCGCTAAGTGATGTGAGAAGTTCAAGACATTTTTTGCCATGCCCGACCTTTTTTCCTCCCGTCGATTTTTTTGATGTCTGGCATAATGGGGTCATATCAAGAGGATTTTGGGGAGAGGTGCGGGTAAATGGTTAAAATTCGCAAAGGTTACGTTTTATTTTGTCTTTCTCTGGTGGCGGTGGCGACGTTGCCGATGGTTGGGGGGAGAGGGTTCGCGCTTGTCCCCGCGGTGATGGCACAGAGCGCGGATGCCAGGGAAGCGGAAGCGGATCGGCTTTTACAGCAAGGTATTCAACAATATGAGACTGGCCGATTTTCAGAAGCATTGCAATTTTTGGAAAAAGCGTTACAGATTTATCGAGAAATCAAGAATCGACAGGGGGAAGCTAACGCTCTCGGCAATCTAGGACTCGCTTACAAATCTCTCAGACAGTATACGAGGGCGATCGAGTTCTACCAACAGAATTTAGACATTGTAAGGGAGATTAAAGACCGACAGGCGGAAGCCGCTTCTCTCGGCAATCTAGGGGCTACCTACTCTTCTCTCGAACAGTACGAGAGCGCGATCGAGTACCTTCAACAGACCTCAGCTCTTGCTAAGGAGATCGGTGAGCGATGGATAGAAGCTGTTTCTCTATTCCATTTAGGAAACGTTTACCAATCTCTCGGACAGCATCAAAAAGCGATCAATTATTATCAAAAGGCTTTAGTCATTGCTAGAGAGATAAATAATCGAAAGATAGAATTGTCTTCTCTAAATAATTTAGGAATTGTTTACTATTCTCTCGAACAGTATCAGAACGCAATAGAATACTACCAAAAGTCTTTAGTCATCGCAAAAGAGATTCAAGATCCACAAGAAGAAGCTAACTCTTCAGGCAATTTAGGGAACGCTTACCAATCACTTGGACAGTACGCAAAAGCGATAGAACATTACCAAGATTCTTTAGTTATCGCGAGAAAGTTAGGCGATAAAGAAGGGGAAGTTAAATCTTTATGTAGCATAGGAAATACTTACGAATATCTTGGACAGTATCCGAAAGCGATCAAATACATTCAAAAATGTTTAGCTATCGTGAGAGAGTTAAATTATCGAGAAGGAGAAGCTATTTCCCTAAACTCTTTAGGAGTTGTTTACTATTCTCTTGGACAGTACCGGAGAGCGATTGAATATTACCAACAGTCTTTAACCATCACCCGCGAGATCGACGATCGAGAGGGGGAAGCCAATGCTTTAAACAATCTAGGAAATGCTTACAACTCCCTCGAACAGTATCCGAAAGCGATCGATTACTATCAACAGTCTTTAACCATCACCCGCGAGATCGACGATCGAGAGGGGGAAGCCAACACTTTAAACAATTTAGGGAACGTCAATCAATCCCTCGGATGGTATCGAAAGGCGATCGATTACTATCAGCAGTCTTTAACCATCAGCCGCAGAATTGGTGATCAACGGGGGGAAGCTAATACTTTAAATAATTTAGGAAGCGCTTACGACTCCCTCGGACAGTACGGAAAGGGGATCGACTACCATCAACAGGCATTAACTATCAGACGCAATATCGGCGATCGACAGGGGGAAGCCGGGTCTTTAAATAATCTTGGCGTAACTTATCGAGATAACAAACAACCCGCAGAAGCGATTAAAAACCTAGAAGCATCCCTAAACATTTACCTAGATATGCGTAGTCAATTATCCCGCGACGATCGCAAGGACTTTTTAGCCTCTAACGAAAGAACCGTCATCACCCTCGCCACAATCCTCATACAGCAAAGTCAACCAGAAAAAGCCTTTCAATGGCTTAACCTCGCCACTACCGCCGATCTCGCCGATTATAATCGTCTGATCGATGCCAAAGTTACCGATCCCGATGCACAGAAAGCACTCAATAACTGGAATGCCGACAATCAACAACTCGAAGGAATGCGCCGACAATTACAGAATAAATTCTCCGAAGAACTGGCGAGAGAAATCGGACAATTCGAGGAAAAAGTGTATCGAGATGCGGAAACCATCGGACAGAAATATCCCGAAGTCGCCGAACTCTTTGAAACCAAACCCACCGACATCGCCCAACTCCAGAAAAATATCGCTCCTGATACCCTCGTTATTCAACCCGTTCCCCTCCGCGATAAAGTCGCCCTATTTCTCGTTACTAGAGAAAAATTAATCGTTATTCAAAGTGATACAAAACGCGATGAATTGAATAAACTCGTCAGCGAATACCGTACCCAATTAGCCGACTATAAAAATTCCGACTACCTCGTTACCGGTAGTAAATTGTACGAGATTTTAATCCGTCCCATTGAGTCCCAACTCGCCACCAGTTCCCCGAAAAATATTGCTATTATCGCCACCGAACAACTGCGCTATATTCCCTTTGAAACCCTCTACGATGAGAAAAATAACCAAGTTCTCCTAGAAAAATATCCGATTTATTATTTAACTCGTATCTCGACTTCTTCTCTTGCTACTCAAAAAACGAAAACAGATCGCGCCACTCTTAAAGCCTTAGCTCTAGCTAATCCCAAACCTTTTCTATTTGACACGGAGAAAAAAGAAAAAGTTGATCTTAAAGGCACAGAACTAGAAGCAGAAACTATCAGCAAAATCTTTCCAGGAAGTGAAAAATATCTCGGTACAAACGCAACTCTAGATATATTCAAAAAACAAGCCTTTCGGTTCTCGATTTTACACTTAGGAACTCATGGATGCTTTAATCTTGCTGGCTGTCCTAATTTGGGTATGCAAGCTAATACTATTCTTTTCGCCAATAACCAACAATATAACATCGCCGATGCCGCATTATTAGGCTTAAAAAACACCGAATTAATCACCCTCAGCGCCTGCCAAACCGCCAAAGAAGCCAACGCCGACGGACAGGAAATATCGGGACTTGCTTACGTCCTAGAAAGAGCCGGTGCTAAATCAGTAATTGCCAGTCTTTGGAGTGCTGAAGATAATACCAGTGCGGAAATTATGACTCATTTTTATCAGAATCTCCACAAAGGAATGAGTAAAAGTGAAGCCATGCAAAAGGCCAAACTGAGTCAAATTAAAAGCCATCCCTTCTTTTGGTCGCCCTTTATTTTGATTGGGGCGGCTAATTAGACCTCTTGCATAATTTTTTTATGGCATGATAGAAAGTCTTGCTTTTTTCTCGATTTTTAGATGGAAGTGGAAAAAAGAATAAAATGTGATCTTAGGTCAGGAAATCATCTATACTTTTGCTATGTTTATTAGCAAAAATATGGATTATCAAAACTTAAAGGAGCGCGAAAGTGTGATTACTTCAACCAATTATATCTCTCTACCCTTTTTTCTCCCAGTTACTCTGCCACTAGCTTTCACCCACTTATATCAAGCAGTCAGGCTTATCGGTTAAACAACTTTGATAACTTTAGGCGAAGAGTCCTCCTAAATTGGCATTTTGCTACTAATCGATCTTACTCAGTCTAGGAGAGCCATTAATTCTTTTTTCATTACTTTTTAGGTTCTGGGGGTTGCTGTTTGGAAGCTGCCGCAATCGCTTGATTTAAACGAGTTAATTCTTCTTTAAACTTCGGTTCTTGGGGATAATTTTTGACTAATTTTTCTAGGAGACTTTTCGCTCCAGAAACATCTTGAGTTTGTAATCTTGTTCCATAAAGAACCAGCATAACTTCCAGATTGTTGGGATATTTTTGATATAACTTTTCTAAAGGTTCTCTAGCTCCGACGAAATCTTTTAACTGTAGGCGAGCTTGGGCCAGTCCTTGCAAAGCAGTGGGGTTATCTGGTTCGCGTTCGAGAATTTTCTCGTAACCTTTGACCATTTCTTGTAATTTTTGGGTGGGAATAGTTGCCTCTTGCCCGGGTTGACTGCCTTGGGGGGAATTAGAATTATTATTTTTCCATAAACCTAAAGTTGGCACCACCATTAAAGCCAAAAATACTAAACCAGAGGAAACAATTAAGACTCGTTTGAGGGTATCGTTATTTTTTTTGGGCATACTTTTTAACAATTAGAGATAAGCAATTTTGTAGGGTGCGTTAGGTGGCGATAACCTTGGAATGAAAAACCAAAATTAGTAATCCGCACCCCACGCACCAGATAAGATTAATCAGTAGTAACTTGACGTAATTCGTGGCCCCAAAGATGATAAGCCCAAATTCCCAAGCCAAAACTACCTAAGCAGAGGATAGTGAGCATCAGGAAAACTTGCCACCTATTGTAACCTGCTTCTTGAAGTTCTAGACGACCGAGGATAGCAGCAGCTAACAGAATTAAAGCTCGACTAAATACCGCCCACTTGTGGAAGATAAAGACTACCGCCAAGGACCAGCCGAGAATTGATAATACAGCGCTAATATCGTTTTTAAACCAACTGCGGAAAAATAGCGGCGTTAAGTGACTAAACAGAGTTAATCCTAGGGCAATTAAGAGGATAACCGCTACCGCTAGGATATAGATGATGATTTCTAGCCATTCGCTAGTGAGAGTCCAATTCATCTCATCACCGCGGGCAAGTAACCAATCACTCCATGATAAACGCTCCTGGGCGATCGACCAGCCAAACAGCCCATAGACTGATGGAATCAGAAAAGTAAGTAGTACAATGCGCCAAAACATAATCAGTTATCAGTTATCAGTTTTGAGTATTAAGTGAGCAGTATGTATATAAGTCAGCCTGATCAAATGCCAGTTTACTACTGTCTTTTCACTGATTACTGTTTACTGCTTACTGATCAATGATCACTGTTTACTGATAACTGAACAAAGTCAAGCCTGAAGTCTGAAAGAGGGGAAAATTGCCCCTTTTCAGACATCAGTCCTCTGGGACTGTCCCGATCGCTTAGGACATATACTGGATGATAAAGTCGAAGTAGGGGGCTGCTGCCACGGCATCTTCTTGAGTCAAAAGAGCTAAAGCGGCCTCCTTGAGACAACGAATCGCTTCCACCATGCCGGGGATGGGAACATTAAGAGAGTTATACATCTCTTTGACCCCGACCAGGCCGGTTTGTTCGATCGGACCCTTATCTCCAGCTAATACCCCATAGGTAACTAGACGCAGATACCAACCATAATCGCGCAAGCATTGATTATATTGACGCTGACCGTAGGCATTACCCCCCGGCGCTCTATAATCGGGGCGTTTCTTGAACAGTTGTTTTTGAGCCTGATCGACGATTTTTTTCTCATTTTCAGCGAGAGTCTCGGCAATGCGAATTCTCTGCTCGCCAGTTTTTAAAAATTGCCCGATACCCTGTAGTTCACCACTACTAGGATAACGAAGTTCGTCGTCGGCTTTGAGGATGACTTGGCTAACTACGCTCATAATATCAAGGTAAATTCTGATAACATTCTGTAGTTTATCTCAGGTCGGGGTCTGGAAGTCGAGTCATGCCTGCCCGGTGGGCAATTCCCAAAAATTGTAATATTTCGTTATGAGTTTCCCCGACAGCCCGGTTACTGTCTAGAATGAATGTATTAGTGGTCAGGAGCGAGGAGATGGCAATTGAGATGTCACCGCACACCGATTAACTTGAACCCGATAACTGGTAATTAATATGGAATTTTTAGCACCCTTCCTATTGATAGCGGGCATTCTGGGGTTAAATGGCTTTAAAATCGATCGAGAATACCAGCGTGGTGTTATCTTTCGCCTAGGTCGTTATCAAGACACCAAAGGCCCCGGACTGTACTGGATCATTCCCCTAGTTGACCAAAAAATGCAGGTGGATATTCGCACCAAAACCGTCGATATCGCCCCGCAAGAAACTGTCACCGCCGATAATGTCACAATCAAGGTTAATGCGGTTCTCTACTATCGCATTATCGACCCCGGCAAAGCGATTAATAAAGTCGAATCCTATCCCGCGGCCGTTTATCAAGCGGCCATGACCACTTTAAGAAATGTAGTTGGTCAAAATCATCTCGATGATGTCTTGCAAAAACGGGACAAAATTAATCATGCGGTTCAACAAATTGTCGATGAAATTAGCGAACCCTGGGGCATCGATATCGAACGGGTGGAGATGAAAGATGTGGAAATTCCCACCGGTATGCAGCGAGCTATGGCTAAGGAAGCGGAAGCATTGCGAGAAAAACGGGCCCGTTTGATTAAAGCTGCCGCAGAACAGGAAGCCTCACTAAAATTAGCGGAAGCTTCCCGATTAATCATGGAAAATCCCGCCGCTTTGGAATTACGCCGCCTACAAATGTTAACGGAAATTGGAGCGGAAAATAACACCAGTACCGTGATTATGCTCCCTTCCGATATCTTAAATCTTGCTCAAAAATTAATCGAAAAAAAATCATAAAATGGCTCAATTGTCAATAGCCAAAAGGGTTAATTTTCTCCGGTGTGTTAGGTGGGTTTAACACACCTAAAATTGTTAATCAACGCATGGTGACAAATTCCTCGGCAGCACTGGGATGAATGCCGACAGTGGCATCAAAATCGGCTTTTGTCGCCCCCATTTTTACGGCAATGGCTACTCCTTGAATAATTTCGGCGGCATGATCTCCCACCATGTGCGCCCCAAGGATTTTACCACTTTCCTGATGGACAACTAATTTCATCAAATTTTTGTCCTCTCGGCCTGGTAAAACATTGTAACCAGGGCGGAATTTAGACCGATAAACTTTAATTTCCGTGTCACCATATTGTTTTTTTGCTTGCAATTCTGTTAATCCCACCGTCGCAGCTTCAGGAGTAGAAAATACTGCCGAAGGAACATTTTCATAACTCATTAACCGGGGTTTATTACCAAAGACTGTATCGGCAAAAGCTCGCCCCTCATTAATCGCCACGGGAGTTAAATTAATTTTATCGGTACAATCACCCACGGCATAGATATTATCTTCACTGGTTTGGCTATACTCGTTGACAATAATTGCCCCATTTTTTACCTCGACATTGACATTCTCTAAGCCCAATTTTTCCAGCTTAGGAATTCTTCCCGTAGCGGCTAAACCTAGGGCATCAACAAATAAGATTTCTGCGGTTTCTTTCCCCTGAATATGTACTTTTAAACCCTCATCAGTTTTCTCGATCGAAGTGGGGAAAGTTTCGGGCATAATTTTAATTCCCTGACGGATCATTTCTGCTTGAATCTCATCGCGGATATCCTCATCAAACCCTCTTAAAATCTTGTCTTTACGGATTAGCTGCACCACTTCCGTTCCTAATCCGTGCATAATACCGGCAAATTCTACCCCAATATATCCCGCCCCTAAAACTATAATTCTTTTCGGTTGTTCTGGCAGTTGAAACATGGCATCAGAAACTACTGTATGTTCGATCCCCGGAATATCGGGTTTAACGGGATGTCCCCCCACGGCAATTAAAATTTTATCGGCAGTAATTTTTTCCTCTCCCACCTCGAGGGTATGGGTATCAAGAAACTTGGCATAATTAGGAAAAAGCGTCACTTGAGAATTATCGAGCATCTTTTGATAAATGCCATTTAAACGGATAGTTTCCTGATTAACTGCGCTAATTAATTTTTGCCAATTTAACTGACTCTCTACCGGACTCCAACCGTAACCTTCCCCATCCTTAAATAGTTGCGGAAAACGACTAGAATAAACCATTAATTTTTTGGGAATACAACCGCGATTAACACAGGTTCCTCCTAAGCGATCGTATTCTGCTAATCCCACTTTTGCCCCGTATTCGGCTGCCCGTCTAGCGGTGGCAATACCCCCAGAACCACCACCAATCACGAATAAATCAAAATCATAACTCATAAAAATATCCTCGCGAATGTATAGAAATTTGACGAAATCAAGAAACTTTTTGGGCAAAAAAGTATAGAGAATATCTCGGATCAATCCCTAACTGAATCTATTCAGTAACTAGGACAATATGGTCACTAATGCTGCTAAATTAGAGTCAATTTATCTACTGCCAAGATTTAATTCTATGCTAACACGCCGATCGAAATTATCTTTTCTCTTGGGGACTTATTCCCTATTTCTCTGGGTAAACCATCCCCTCACCCTCGCAACCCCCATCAGTCAAGACAATTCCCCCCTTTCCCAGTTTATCTGTCCGGCAGACTTAGCCACCGAGATCGATCGCATTTTGGCCCGCCCCGATTATCAAGGCGCTTATTGGGGAATTTTAGTAAAATCCCTCAATGCTCAGGAAAATCTCTATAGTCTCCACGAAAATAACTTTTTTACTCCCGCTTCTACTGCGAAATTATTAACCACTGCCGCCGCTTTCAGCAAATTTAACCGCGATTATCGTCTGAAAACCCCCATTTTAGCCCAAGGCAACCCCCCCAATTTAGAGACTTTAACCTTAGTCGGGAGGGGAGATGCCACCATAACCACAGAAAAGTTAGAAAAATTAGCAGAAAAGTTAAAAGAACAGGGAATTAACTCAATTTCTCGCTTAATTGTCGTTGCTAGTCCTTTTGTCGTCTCCGATAGTCAAAAAAACTGGGAATGGGAAGATGTCTTTTTTGACTACGCAGTTAGTGCTTCTAGCTTGGTTTTGAACGAAAATTCCGTCACTTTAAGGCTTTTACCGCGACAATTGGGGCAAAGCTTAGATTTACAATGGTCTGATCCCATTGCCGCTAAACAATGGCTAATTGAGAATCAAACCAGCACCGCAGCGCAAGGAAGCCCGAATACTCTGGCAATTAAGGGCAATTTGGCTAATAATCGCCTGATTATCACTGGTTCTCTGGCGATTGATAGTCAAGATGATTTTAATTTAGCTATTCCCCAACCTTCGGAGTATTTCCTTGATCGCTGGCGTAATATCCTTGAAAAAGCGGGAATTACCGTTAAAAATGCCGAAATTAGCTTAGAAATTCGCGGCGATGAAATCACCAATTTAGAATCAGAAACTTTAGCATATTTGGTGGAAAAAGTCAATAAAAATAGCGATAATTTACTAGCCGAAACCCTACTACAAATGCTCGGCGGTGTGTCGGGATTGCAAGAAACTTTAACAAAACTGGGAATTAACAGCGATAGCTATAAAATCGGCGATGGTTCGGGGCTATCACGACAAAATCTGATTAAACCCAATACTTTAGGTCAAATTTTACAGCTAATGGCAGAAAACCCTGATTACCGTCGTTCTTTAGCTATTGGCGGCATTGATGGCACTTTAACCAATAGATTTCGCCAGACTCCCCTAGAAGGACAATTACAGGCAAAAACTGGGACTTTAACCGGAGTTACCGCTCTCGCCGGTTATCTAGAAACCGCCGACAATCAACCCCTAATTTTTAGCATAACCGTCAATAACAGCGATAAACCCGCCACTACCCTCAGAAACGGCATCGATGAGGTTATTTTGCTCTTAGGACAGTTAAAACGCTGTTAATCTTTAGGAGGCATGGGGCAGCTTTGTTCTCCCCACTTCCCCAACCCCCAACCCGCAACTAATTCGATCAAGTCAATTAATCACAGAAGACTGTATACTTTTGTAAAAATTGCTTCTAGCTGACCTGTAGATTAATTGAGGGAGTTATTGATATATGTATATAGTTCAGGTTGCCTCTGAGTGCGCCCCAGTGATTAAAGCTGGGGGATTGGGGGATGTGGTATATGGATTGAGTCGAGAATTAGAAATTCGCGGTCATTGCGTGGAGCTAATCCTACCCATGTATGATTGTATGCGCTACGACCAAATTTGGGGCTTACACGAGGCCTATCGCGATCTGTGGGTGCCTTGGTACGGTGGCGCAATTCACTGTAACGTTTTTTGTGGTTGGGTACACGGGCGCTTGTGTTTCTTTATTCAACCCAATTCGGGGGATAATTTCTTTAATCGCGGTACTTACTACGGTTGTAAAGACGATAATATGCGTTTTGCTTTTTTCTCTAAAGCCGCTTTAGAATTTTTGCTCAGAAGTAATAAACGTCCCGATATAATTCATTGTCACGACTGGCAAACCGGTTTAATTCCGCCCTTACTTTTTGAAATTTATAAATATCATGGTATGGGCAATCAGCGCGTTCTTTACACCATCCATAACTTTAAACACCAAGGATTTGGAGGTGCAGAAATTCTCTGGGCAACAGGATTAAATAACGATTCTTACTACTTTAGCTATGCCCGACTGCGCGATAACTTCAATCCTTTTGTGATTAATTTTATGAAAGGTGGGATCGTTTTTGCCAACTATTTCAATACCGTCTCGCCCCACCATGCTTGGGAAGCACACCACACCGATGTTAGTTACGGTTTAGGCCATACAATTCACCAGCATCAACACAAATTTACTGGCATTCTCAACGGTTTAGATTACAATATCTGGAACCCGGAAGTAGATAAATTTATTGCTGCACCCTACGGTATTGATAACTTCTCCGAGAAGGCAGGCAATAAGAAGGCACTGCGAGAAAGACTCTGGTTAAGAGATGAAGCAGAAAAACCCTTAATTTGTTATGTCGGTCGTTTAGATGACCAAAAAGGCGTACATTTAGTTCACCATGCCATGTATTATGCCTTAGCTCGCGGGGCGCAATTTGTCCTCTTAGGTTCCGCCACCGAATCGTTAATTAACAACTGGTTCTGGCATGAGAAAAATCACCTCAATAATAACCCTGATGTTCATATTGAATTGGGCTTTAATGAGGAATTATCTCACCTCATTTATGCGGGTGCTGATATGATTGTGGTTCCCAGTAATTTTGAACCCTGCGGACTGACACAAGTAATCAGCTTAAAATATGGAACTGTTCCCATTGTCCGGGGAGTTGGTGGTTTAGTCAATACAGTTTTTGATCGCGATTATGATACCTATCACAAACCGGAAGAACGCAATGGTTTTGTCTTTTTTGATCCCGATAATAATGCCCTCGAATCAGCCATGTCTCGGGCATTAGAATTGTGGTACACTCAGCCAGAAGAATTCCAAAAATTAGCGATTCAAGGCATGGAATGCGATTACTCTTGGAATCGCCCCGGGGAAGAATACGTTGCCCTCTATGAAATGATTCGCCACAAATAAGCTGTCTTGTCTCTAGCAATTCCCTGGCAGTTGTCAACAGAAATTCGAGGAATAGATTTGTTGAAATTACTGGGGTAATTGCTTTAGTTTTGACCGACTCCTAACCCCACCAACAAACTTTTTTAGTAAACCCTACTTAGTAGAGCAGAAATGTTAACTTTGCTTGGTATTCTTGGGTGAGGGGATGACTAACTCCCAAAATCTGAAATATAGCTAACATGGCTTTTCTTGCCCCATCCTGACGATATTTTCTACTTTCTTCCACCAGACTGATCAGTTTATCTAAAGCAGCGGCATAATCTTCTTTTAAAGCGAAATTAATCCCACTGAAAAATATCAGATCGAGGGGATTATTTTCTGGTTTTAACTGTTGAAGTGCTAGGAGAGTTTTCCAACCTTTGATAACAGGATTTTCCTCTTTAATAGCACTGATTAATCGATAAGCATCTGACCATTTTTCTAGACGCATGAGAAATTTTACCGCCATAATAATTAATCGCGGTTCGTTGGGATATTTAGGGAAAAGACGATCAAATAATTGTTTGGCTGCGGGGAAATTATCGAGGGCAATCGCTTCTTTGATTTCTGCTAATCCTGTTTCTAATTCCGATTGTAAATCGAGACGGGAAAATAAGTCTCTAATTTGTTCTTCTGGTAAAGCACCGACAAAACAGGGTAACACTTCTCCCTTGCTGACAATTCGCACATCGGGAACTCCTTCTACATCGAATTGTTCGGCTAATTCGGGATTTTTATCTATATCTATTTTTGCCAGGATAAAATTATATTCACTTGCCAGTTTTTCTAGCATCGGTTTTACCAATTTACAGGGTCCACACCACAGGGCATAAAAGTCTAAAATCACTGTATTTAGATAGGACTTCTCGATCACTTCACTGTCAAAATTTGTCCCATCTACCTCGATAGAATATCCCATCTATTTCTCCTCTAATAACTTATTTTTCAGCTAGTTTTGTCTCACTTATCTCTTTTACCCAAAGGGCTAATCCTCCCCCTCGTCCCCGGGCTGCTATCATTGTTTCTGTGATCAGAAAATAGGCAAAAAATGCCTGTTTTTTGATACTTTCCTGATAAAAATTCGCTTCACTTACCTGACCATTTCTAATAAAACCTGAATAGAGAGAGCGATTAAATAGGGTTAGGTTGAGCCTGGTGAAATCAAAGGCAAGAAGACGGGTTTTAGGAAAAAACTTAACTAGACCGCTTACAGATAGTTTTACTGCCCCTAAAAATATCTGATTGCTGACGGTTCCAGAGATAAATTCTCCCGGTTCTAAGCTCTCATTTCTTTGATAAGAGATAGTAATTTTTAACCAGGATGGTAGATAGCGCCCCTTGCCTAAAACAATTCCCGCTCTCTTTTTCGCTTTTTGAGTTCCCGTGATCAAGTATAATCGCCAAGTACCTACCAAAGCCTCAAAAGTAAGATTTTCTTTAGTTTTTTTATTGTTTTTTTCTGTTGCTAGGAGAAATTCCAGCAATCGGGAGACAGGGGGGCGATTATTCTCCTCAAGTATTAGGGGTGAGTCGAGATTTATAACCATGATTTCAGACAGTGCCAAGATATTTTAACTGAAGCTACCGAACTCGAAAAAGCGATCGATAAACTGGTTGACTCTTATTATAAGTGGACTTTTCCCTCTCCGTCGCTACGGGGAAAATATTTTTCTCTAACCAGGGGGTTTGATGTTGCCGAACAAAATGGGGATGTGCTTGCAATCTCTCCGTCATTTCCAGGGCGATCGATTCCACATCCGACTGTAAAAAAACCCAGCCTCCAGATACCATATATTTAGCCAAAGCTATGACTAATTCCGGCTGCACAACTCGACGCTTACTATGACGCTGTTTAAACCAAGGATCGGGAAATTGAATCGACACCCAAAATAACTTATCTGCGGGCAAAGATTGCAGTAAAATTTCTGGGGTAACATTCATATTGCCAAAAACAAAAGCGAGATTTCTTAATCCTAACCTTTCCCGTTCCTGATTCGCTTCCATTACCAAAGGTTGACGAATTTCAATCCCCAAAAAATTAATTTCTGGATATACTTGGGCCATTTGTAACAAAAATTTACCCCGCGCACAACCAATGTCAAGATGGAGAGGTAGTGTCATATCCTGATAAACTTGATCCCAATCGGGGGGAGCGATCGGATGGCGATATTTATGACTTAAGGGATTGACGTGCTGACGAACGCGAACTTTAGCCAAAGATATTTTCTCCTCATTTCTCCTCGACCAATCTAGTTTACCGATATTTAGCCCAGTTAAATGCGATGAATTTCCGTTTCGCCATTCTCAGCGATCCTCATATCGCTTTACCCACAACCATTTTGAACCATTCTAATCGCTTTCATCTGGTGGAAGTGAGTATTCCCGCTTTAAAAATTGTTTTAGACCATCTCATCACCCTTAATCTCGATTTTCTACTGATTGCTGGCGATTTAACCCAAGATGGTGAACCGGAAAATCATCGTTGGTTAGTCGATTGTTTAGCCAGTTTACCCTTTCCCGTCTATGTGGTGCCGGGTAATCATGATGTTTTGAGTTTAACCGCAACAGCAAACCAGATCGGTTTAGCAGATTTTCCCTTTTATTATCAACAATTTGGTTACAGCGACCCCGAACAAATATACTACCAAAAAGAAATTTTACCCGGAGTGCAATTAATCGGTCTTAATTCTAATCAATTTGATGAGCAAGGTAAACAAATTGGCAGTTTAGATGTAGAACAATTGCATTGGTTAAAACAGACTTTACCCGCGCTAAAAAATGATCTAGTGATGGTGATGATCCATCATAACGTTATCGAGCATTTACCCAGACAAAGCCATCATGAATTAGGTAAACGCTATATGTTAGCTAATGCGGTAGAATTGCTCGATATACTACAGGAAAACGGCGTAAAATTGTTGATTACCGGCCATCTCCACGTGCAGGATCTGGCTTTTACTAGAGGTATCTATGAAATTACCACCGGTTCCCTCGTCAGTTATCCCCATCCCTACCGGGTGCTAGAATATCGCGAAAACACGGTTGAATTAGCCATAGAATCCTTTCATCTGCAAAATATACCCGGATGGGAGAATTTACCCACTATTTCTCGGCAATGGTTAGGCGATCGCTCTTATCCTTTTATGATGCGTTTATTAACCTGTCATCCCCTCAATCTTCCCGTGAGTCTAGCGGAGGAATTAGCCCCAAAATTACGCAATTTTTGGGCAGATGTAGCCAAAGGTGACACAATCTTCGATTTTAGCGACTTTCCGCCCCTAGTACGCCGTTATTTCTACGCTTTCAGTGCCATCGATCCCCTAGGTAATCCTCATTTTATCGACAATCAAGCTGTAATTAGTTTCAAGCATCAGTTCAGTTATCAGCGCTCAGACTTGCTGGTAGAGTTGAGAGAATAGCTGCAATAAGTAATTAACTGTAGCTTATAGTTATGGTACACGGCCGCTATCTTGGCAGAAAATATCAAAAAAAATCAATGGAAGCACTTAAAAAGGAATTTAAAAAAATCGGTTCTCTTACCCTGTTTTTTTTCTTGGCTTTCGGTTATATTCTTCTGATCATGAAATTATTTCTGGAAGAGTATTCGATTACCACCTACGTTTTGGGTAAAGCGATCGTAGGAGCGATCCTTGCGGCAAAAACCGTGGCCATTCTCGACGCAGCCATGAAGCTAGAATGGTTAGAAAATCGTCCCCGTTACGTTAGTGTTCTGTATCGAACCTTTGTTTATACCCTAGCAGCACTGATTCTCGGCTCGATCGAGGGTTTTCTGGAAGCTTATCGGGTAACGCGGGTAATTTCGGAGGCAATGGCCAAATTTTGGCAAAGGGAAAGTTTCTCTCAAATCCTTGCGGTTACTCTCTGTCTCGCAGTGGTTTTTTGTCTCCACAATCTCTGGCACGAAATCGATCGCTATTGGGGTAAAGGCAAATTGAGAAAATTTTTTCTCGATCGCTCCTAAAGTAGAGCAATTATCTTAATAGTGAAGTTTTCCTTTTCGGGAGTTGGGAGACTCCGAGACAGGAGACAGTCTTGAATCAGTTATCAGACCTGAGTTTTCAGTTCACTGATTACTGTTCACTGAAAATACACCCCACTTAAGAAGTATCTGCGATCGTCCTATCTTTCGCGAGCAACCCCTGCTAGGATAAAATACGGGTGAAAAATTGCTAATCCAAGGAGTACAGACGTGATTGAACCTTTAGTGCTAGGGATTGTCCTAGGCTTAATTCCCATTACCCTAGCGGGTTTGTTCGTTGCCGCCTATTTACAGTACAAACGGGGCAATCAATTCGGCTTAGACTAAATCTATCACGCCAATCCCCCGAATTGAGAAAATCTCCCGTCAAGCTAGGCACTAGACGGGAGATTTTCAACAGGACAAATTTGCCGCTTAACAGATTGTGGCTGCCGGTGTTGCCATCCCTGCAAAACTTATCTGTCTTGGGAGAGCGATCGCCTAAAAGTAAGAACTAAACGGCCGTTAAACTAGGAAAACGAATGACAGTTTCCGTATATTCGGGAACCCATCCAGCGGCGCTGATGAAGTAACGCACTGCTTTAACTCGTTTACTAGCAGTGAGGTGAAACCAGTGTTCGCTATGGGCGGGAACATTGATGTACTCTTGAGGTTGAATAGTTAATTCCCCCTGAGAACCATCGGGAAAGACAAAGCCAAAAACCCCCTCCCCATCAATGATATAACGCACCTCATCGTCAGCGTGGGTGTGACAGCTCTCGAATTTGGCCAGTAAAGTGTCGAGATTGGCAATGTCGGGGTGTAAAACGATTAAATCTCTAGCTTGATAACCCGCTTCTTGCTTAAGTTGCTCAAAATAACTGTCTAAGCTGGTTAAAACTATTTCTTTTTCTTCGTCAGTCAGAGAAGCTTGCTTAAGTAGCTGACGGGTGTCCTCGTTTTCGATCGGCCAATAGTTTAAAGTAACATTTAATTTAGCCAATTCCAGACTAATATCGGCCAACTGGGTATAGGTTGTCCCATTCTCTAAGCGTAGTATCGCCATTGGTTATCATCCTCAAGATTACTTTTTCGATTATAAAGTTTTCTAGGGACAAGACGCTCGATTTTTTACCCCTCGATCCCTTGCCAGTTCCTAGTATTTTCTGCTCAAAAATGCTATTATGGCCTATATATGGGGAATTAGCTCAGTTGGTAGAGCGCTGCGATCGCACCGCAGAGGTCAGGGATTCGAGTTCCCTATTCTCCATTTTCCAGAGATATTAACCGCTTTTCAAGGTTCAAGAAAGATTATGAACCAGTCTGAACTTCCCCAAAAGGCGTTACTTTTATTTCTGGGGAGAATAGCAGAGGATTACTGACAGAAAAGCTAAAAGATTTCACTTGTGGTGGTAATTTTCCTTGAAAAAATGCCATTAATTCCTGATCATTTCTTGGTAAGTGACTAAGGATAACTCCATTAGCTGAATTATCTTGAATAAAGCGAAAATTGGCTTGAGTTCCATCGAGATAATTAACGTTAATCATCACGGGAGGGACTCTAAATATTTTTTTGATTATTTTACCTAACCAAGAATATTCAAATTTAACTTGAACACGAGTAATCCCACTATTACGAGTAGGTAATTCATAGACTTGATCCCAAGTAATATTAGTAGTCTCTCCTAGAGGGGTTGGACTACAACGACTGATATTTTGTTTTTCTAAAAGATAAAAGTTGGTTTTAATTGCGCGGACGCGGAAAGGCGAATTTACCGAGTCAATTTGATAATTACAAACCACATAGGAAAAGGCTTTAGGTTCATCAAAAAAAGGATGTCTGTCATCAATAGATTGAAAGTGATAAATCAGATAATCTCTGGGAGATTGAGATAAGCTTTGGTAATTTAGTTCATCCAGTTTTTCTGTATAAGCAGAATAGGATTGAATAATCGGCCTCGGTTTCCAATTAAGCTGATTGCCCGGAATAAGTGACAATTCCGAGGGAATTATATCAATAGTTTTGCCTTGCACTTTTTCCAGCACGGAATCGGGTATTTTGGTAGCGGTAGCAATGACTTGTAAATTTTGAGTGGTACTTCTTTCACCTCGCATTTTTAATTCTGTGGGATTAAGCATAGAGGAAATGACAACTCCGATGTTATTAACCACTCTATCGGGGCTGAAATTACTCCACTGGCGAGCATTTTCCAATATAGTCCAATTAGGACTAGAGGTGATAATAATACATCCCAAAAAAATTATTCCCCAAGCACAATAAGCAATTTTCTTCAACCGAGAGTTTTTAATAATTGTTGTATAGAGAGAAGCTAAGAGAATAACCACAAGTGTAAAAACAACAACGTGAGCATCTTGCCGAACAAATCCATGCTTAAATGATAAAAATATAGGAAAAATATAAGCAATAGCCAGACTAATTTTTTGATCTATAATTGCCAGGGACATTAAAAGCAAACTTAAGGCAAAGCAGAGCAAGGCAATTAGTAAACGCGGGTAATTTCCTACAATACTCATCCCACTGGAATAACCAGAAGAAATTTGCCAAGAATTTCTTAAATATCCCATAAGAGAGGGAAAATTATTTAGATTAATTGTTTGGAGGAGAAGTAACCCATAAAGCCCATAAAATACTAACAAAGGTAACAAGTTAAGTAAGTGATTCTGATTAAATAGAAGGTAAATTCTGCCTTTGATACCCCTTACCTCCCTCAATACGTGGGGTGCTGATAGGTGGGTATATCTGACGATAAACCAGAGAGCCAAAGCTACTCCTCCAGCAATGCAAAGATTAACTATAATGTGAATAAAGGCTCGGTTATAAGAGACTGGATAGAGAAAAATAAAGGCAATGGAAGGAATGCTTAAAGTTAAGTTAATACCAGCGAGAACATTTTTTATAAATATCGATGATGACTTCTGAAAATATCCCCGAATAATATTAACGATTATGTAGATAAATAGGCCGCCTGCTAGATAAATTCCTAAAGTTAGTTTGGTGAGTATAGAGAACCCGGTGAAGATCCCAATAGCTATAGCTAAATAATTGATGTACTTTTGAAAAAAGTGATCAAAAGACATGAGTATCAGGAGGATAAATATCATCTGATAATCAGCAGTAAAGCCGATACTGTTGTAGGGGTTTCCTACTAGGGTAGCAAAAATAATTGACAGCACAAAAACTATTTGATTGCTATAGTCCTTAATAAATAATAATCTGAGAATAACCACCGCTAATAGACAAAGGTGTATCAACCAGCGAAAATAGATAATTTGGGAAAAGTTGTGATTTAAAGATGTGCCATGAACCAGATAGCCCAGGGGTCCATAGGTGAAGATAATATCTTTACCAAAAATTAACCGTTTATGAGCAGCATCACTAATGGCAAAAGCCCAAGAATAATCTAAACCAATGTTTAACCAATCAATAATGGGCAAATTTGCCAGAAAAAAGTAGGCGGTAATGATAATTAGTATTCCCTTGACGAATACAGGTGAATCGATAGATTTTTTCTGCATAATTTTTGAGTTAAAAAATACCTTTTAATTCCTTTTCGTGATCATAAATCCAATCAAAAATATCTTGGATTAATTTTCTACCGTCTCGCTGGGGTTGCCATCCAGTTATAGAACTGATTTTGCGGGAATCAGTGATAAAAATTGGCATATCTCCGGTGCGATTTTCGGGAACTGCCTCAATCATTATACTATTGCCCGTGATTTCTTGACATAGTTTTGTAGTTTCATAAAGGGACAAGGAAAAATCTTGCCCACCCCCCACATTAAAAGTCTGCCCTTTGAATTGTTCTAAATTAGCCATCTGAATATCGATTAAATCGAGTAAATCAGCTACATGAAGAAAATCTCTAACCTGTTTCCCTGTACCCCCATAACCGATATATTTTAAGGACTTCTGAAAGTAATGATTAGCCACCCAAAGGGCAAAAACTCCCTGATCAACTTTTCCCATTTGCCAAGGACCGGTTAAAACTCCACAGCGATTAATTAAAGTTCTTAATCCGTAGGCATCCCCATATTCATTAATAATCAGTTCCGATGCTAACTTAGTGGAACCATAGAGAGAACGAGGCAAATCTAAGGGAAATTGTTCACTGATACCAAAAGCAGAAACTCCGGGTAAATCTTGCTGTTCAGATAACTGAAAACGAGTATCTGTTTCTGTATAGTTTAATTGATTAAGATAGGCGATGGGATAAACTCTGCTGGTGGAGAGAAAAATAAAATCTGCTTGGGTTTGTCTAGCTAATTCTAAACAGTTAATCGTTCCAATTAAGTTAGTTTGCAAAACATAGCCAGGAGAATTATAACCAGCTAAAACGGAAGGTTCTGCCGAACATTCTAGGATTAAATCCACTGGCAAAGCGGATGCTTCTAAGTCTTCTGCATTTCTGACATCTCCATGAACAAACTCAATTCCCGCTTGTTTGAGACGGGTAATATTTAACTCGGAACCCCGACGTTTCAAGTTATCTAAAGCGATGATTTTCCAATCAGGATAACGTTGGGCTAATCCCAAACCTAAAGAACTGCCCACAAAACCCGCACCACCAGTAATTAACACTTGCCTAGTCATAATTGTACAATCTTGATTAGTATTTATAGTTTACTTTGAATCACTGTATTGTCAGTAATTATCTAGGTTTGGTGGCTTTGACAAATAGCTGCCCACCCAAGAAATTCCAGAGAATAGGAAATTTTAAATAAATTTTGAGTAAGGTGGGTGAAGCGGGTCTTCCTTTCGTAGAAAATGGTAGAAAACGAGGAATTAAAGTATCGATTCTAAAACCAATTGTTTCCAATAACTCCTTTAAAGAAAGGTGAGTTATAGGTAGTTTATGATCGATAAAATCATAGTATTCTTTATAGGAATACTTAAAATTAGGTTGAATCACTAGAAGTGATCCGCCCGGTGTTAAAATGTCATAACAAAATCCCAAAACTTCGATTAATTCTTCCGCACTATTTAAATGCTCGAAAAAGTTGGAGACAAAAATTTTATCAAATCTGATATCAAGTTTTTGCTGCTCACTAATACTGAGAATATTCAGATTCAATACCGTTACATCAGGATTAGCAAAAACTTTTGTATCAGGATTAAGATCGATTAAGTATTTATTTTTAGAACGAATTTGGTTAATAAATTCACAGTAACCTCCACCAATGTCTAAAACTGTATCATTGACAGTAACATGATTTTGTAAAAAATTATTAACCAAAACTTTCCAAAGAGCTAATTTTGCTTTTCTTTCTTGAGGATTAAAGCGACTTTCGTAAAGTCTCTTTAAGTATTCCATTTGTCGGGTTACTTGCTCGTCTAACATGGTTTTAACCTCTGAATTTATTGGTTACTTTTGTCTGATTTTTTGGACAGGTTTGCGCTTATAGTCGCCTCTAGAAAGGTGTTTTTCTAACCAGATGGAGAGAACTATAAATAAATAACGACTGCCCATTTCCTTGATTTTTAGCTTGGAAACCCCCGTGGTACGATTGCGCCAAGTGATGGGAATTGTCGTGTAGGAATATCCTCGCACGATTGCTTTTAAGGGCATCTCTACTGTTAAATTAAAATGGTGAGACAGCAGAGGTGAGATTCCTTCGATAACCTCCTTCCGATAGATTTTAAAGGCGTTAGTGGTATCATTAAATTTTAGCCCAAATAAAACTTGAATGAAGAGATTAGCCAAACGATTAACGAATAACTTGTGTATGGGATAATCAATAACTTTTCCTCCCTTGATAAAACGAGAACCAAAAACGCAATCGTAGCCTTCTTGGAGTTTATAATAATAGTCCGCCATGTTATCGGGAGAGTCAGAATTATCTGCCATTACTACTGCCACTGCATCACCGCTAAAATTTTCTAATCCACAGCGCACCGCAAAACCAAACCCATTGGGATAATAGTTATTGATGTAGCGAATCCGAGGATTTTCTTGGTTGATTTTTTGCAGAACTGATTCGGTGTTATCTTTGCTATTGTCATTAACCACTAGGATTTCATAATCAATTTTATCCTCTTCTAAACGTTCAGATATTAAGTGAGTTGTGCTTTCGATGCAATCTTCTTCGTTGTAAGCAGGAATAACTATTGATAGGGTTTTTACTGCATAGTTATCCCTTGATTGACGTGGGTGAGAGTAACCGTCCATCTCGAAAGCTGGTGCTAATCCTTCGGGATAGTACATTTCTGTCTCATTAGTCTTACTCTTAGGTTTAAAAATTAGGCTATCACTGGCAACATAATTAATACCAGCACCCAGTAAAACCCCGATCATTGTGTTAACTCCAGGGCTAATTCCTAGCCAGTTTAAGAATGGAAATACCAAAAAAACTCGCAGTAAAACTGCTAAACCCGCCGAGAGATGATAGAGAGGAAGTTGTATCAAAATTACATCTTTAATTGTCCAATCTCCCCCAGTCCACACCCAGATTCTATAGATAAAGAAACTAGCAATTAAAGATATTTCTATCGAAATAACATTAGCAACATTCTTCAGAAATGGGGTATTAAATCCTAAGTCGTCAATGAACCAATAAATGAAGAATAAGTTGATTAGAAATGCCACTCCCCCAGCAATGAGAAATCGAAAAATTTTATTGTTGTAGATTTTAGTTAACATAATAGTATCTTAAAATATGATCTGGTTTAGTTTTTCTAGGTCAATAAGTAGGTGGGTGGAATTAAATATAATAAGATGAACGTAGGTTGGGTTGAAGCATGAAACCCAACTCCCGCATGGGTTACGAAGTGCGCTAACCCATCCTACAAATAATTGTGTCTCCCTACTTATTGCTATTAATAACATCATTAATCTCCTCTGGTTAAATAATTGACAGATTCCCTCAATCACTAGCAGTATATTTTGCTAAAAATCACTTTTGTAACGAGGGAAAACTAGCAAGTCAAAGCTGACCAGAATAATTCTTGATTTACCCTAGGTCCAACGGCTAACGTTTTGATTAAAAATCTCTTTGAGAATATCTGTTACTGTGTAGGTCAACTCCCAATCAGGATAATGATTTTTAAACTTACTCACATCAGAAATCCACCAGATATGATCACCAATGCGATTAGTCTCCACATACTGCCAGTTTAACTTTTTAGCCGCAATCGCTTCACATTCTTGAATAGCTTCTAACATGGAACAATTACTAAAGCGACTACCACCGATATTATAAACTTCTGCCACTCGCGGAGTCTGATAAAAATGATAGAAAGCATTGACGAGATCGTAACTATGAATATTATCCCGTACCTGCTTACCCTTATACCCATAAATACTGTATTCTTTACCAATCATCGTACATTTCATTAAGTAGGATAAAAACCCGTGTAATTGGGTTCCCGAATGACTTGGACCGGTTAAACAACCACCACGAAAAGAGGCAGTTTTCATCTCAAAATAACGCCCGTATTCCTGTACTAATACATCCGCTGCCACTTTCGAGGCACCAAACAAAGAATGTTTACAAGCATCAATACTCATCAACTCGTCAATACCTTGAGCAAAATAAGGATGATTTTCTGAGATTTCCCAACGTAATTCTTTTTCCACTAAGGGCAATTCATTCGGTCTATCCCCGTAAACTTTATTGGTGGAACAAAAAATAAATACTGCTTGGGGACAGTGTTGACGAGTATTTTCTAATAATACTAAAGTTCCGTTAGCATTGACACTAAAATCCATATAGGGATCCTTAGCTGCCCAATCGTGGGAAGGTTGCGCTGCCGTGTGGATAATTAAGGATATATCATGACTATAGGTTTTAAATATAGCTGCAATAGCTTCATGATCGCGGATATCTACAGCATGGTGAATGTATTTATCCCCGTAATCTTGGGATAATTTGGCTCGATTCCACTCCGTTGAAGCGTCTTCGCCAAAAAATACCTGACGCATATTATTATCAATTCCAACGACGGTATAACCCTTGTCACAAAAAAATCTGACTGATTCGGAACCAATTAAACCAGCAGAACCGGTTACTAGAACTATCGCCATAACTATATCCTGAATTTTTTGCCTAGTTGTTCGGAAATTTCCCAAGTTGAGAAAACTTTCTCCAACTTTACTAGATAGGTTCGCCTTTGTCAATTAAACAGGAGGAGATCCCCTTAACTGCGGCAATTCCCTCAAAAATTATCATCTTATCCACTAGGAGTGATGTAATGGCGTTTTCTTGCCAGTAATCTCTAATTAAGTCCCCATCTCCCCCCGTTAAAATTATCCTGCTCTCTGGATATAAATTTAACCATTCCCGACTGAATTTTTCTATTCCCGCCAAAATTGTATAAATTATCCCACTTTTTATCCCTTCTGCTGTTTCTTTTGCCCACATCTGCGGTAATCTTTCCGATAAGGACACCTCTGGTAAGGCTGCCGTCCGTTCCCTTAAACTGGCTAATTGCACCTTTAACCCGGGTAAAATGCCCCCCCCCACTAGCTTTTTATCCCTATCCACTCCCGTAAAAGTTAAAGCTGTTCCCGCATCGATGACTAAACAGGGAAATCCGTACTTTTTTCCCGCACCTAAGACAGCTAAAGCTCGATCAATGCCTAATGTTGGATATGAATCCAGTAAAGGAATATCTTTTAAATTAATTATCCGTAAATTGCCATAATTTGACCATAATTCTCTTTGGCTAGGAACCACAGAAGCGACAACCAATTCACAGTTACACTTATTTGTCAAGAGTTTGGGGAAAATTTGTTGCAAAAATTCATTACTTAGGGGTTCGTTCAGGTGGGGAGTATCAAGACAAGCTAACAGGGTTTGACCGCGAAAATATCCCCAATGTAGCCGAGAATTGCCGATCATCAACCCTATCCAGTCAGTATCTTGTTCAGTCATTCAGTTAGTGGGAAGTATTTTCAGTGAACAGTGAACAGTGAACAGTAAGCAGTAATCAGTAATCAGTGATTAGGGATCGGTAAACAGTAATCAGTAAACAGTAATCAGTAAACTGAAAACTCACATCTGATAACTGATCACTGATAAGGCTGATATTTGGCGGAATTGTCTAGAAATCATGACAAAAGTTTTTTAATGGTGGAACAGACAAGAGAATAAGATAACCTAGGTATAGAATTTAACAAAAAATCTGGTTAACGGACATTGATTAAGTTGATAGCGCAGTGTCAAACAAGTTCTTTTCCCGCTCAGGTATGGCAATTAGATCACGGCTTAACCGTAATTCATCAGTACTTACCCGTGACTCCTGTGGTGGTGGTGGATGTGTGGGTGAAAGCGGGTGCGATCGCCGAACCCGAGCCATGGTTAGGTACGGCCCATTTTCTCGAACACATGATCTTTAAGGGGACGAAAAAACTTCCCCCCGGACTCTTTGACTATTTAATCGAAAATTGTGGCGGAATGACCAACGCTGCCACCAGTCACGATTACGCGCACTTCTATCTCACCACCAGTGTGGATCAAATTGAATATACCTTACCCCATCTGGCCGAAATTCTCCTCCATGCTGAGATTGACGATGAGGAATTCTATCGGGAAAAAGATGTAGTTTTAGAAGAATTACGGGCCTGTTATGATGATCCCGATTGGATTGCCTACCAAACCCTCTGCGGAAGTATCTATCAAAACCATCCCTACGGACGCTCTATTTTAGGCGATCAACCCTGTTTAGAGCAATTAACCCCCAATCAAATGCGCTGTTTCCATCGCACCTATTATCAACCGGAAAATATGTGTGTGGCGATTATCGGGGGAATTGAACCCCAACCAGCTTTAGAAATTATCCGGCAATCTTTTCGGGAATTTCCCGTCCCCTCGGAATCCCCTCCCCATCTAGTGGCTGCTGAACCCCCTCTGATCGAAATTCGTCGTTCCCAAGTATATTTACCCCACCTAGAACATTCTCGTCTCTTGATGGGATGGACTGGACCGGGATGCGATCGCCTAGAAGATGCCTTTGGATTAGACTTGCTTTCGGTGATTCTTGCTGGGGGACGCTGTTCGCGGTTAGTGCGACAGCTACGAGAAGAAGCGCAAATCGTCCTCGATATTAACAGTAATTTTTCCCTGCAACGAGATGCTAGTCTCTTTACCATCGGTGCTTGCCTATCTAGCCCACAAACCGCGGCAATTGAAGCTATTATCTGTGAACATATCCAATATCTGCACGATCATCCCGTCACCCCCGCAGAATTACACCGCACTCAACAGATATTAACTAACGATTATATTTTCTCCACAGAAACCCCGGGCCAATTAGCCGGACTCTATGGATATTATCAAACCCTGAGAGCTGCCGACCTAGCAACGATCTATCCCCAAGTTATCCAAAGTTTGCAACCGTCAGATCTCCAGCGTCTGGCGCGTCAGTATCTCTCCCCGGAGCGATATGCTATTACAATAATGCAACCCTGTGAATAAACGATGTCCGCTTCTCCCATTCACCGCTTAACCTTAGAAAATGGCATCACTCTTTTAGTGGTGGAAAATACGGCCGTGGAGTTGGTTGCGGGGAGGATTTTTCTCAAAAATGCGGGGACTCGTTGGGAAAAAACCGAAAAAGCGGGTTTATTCCGTCTTTTGGCCGTGCTGCTCACCAAAGGTACAGAAAAGTTATCTTCCCTAGAAATTGCTGATCGAGTTGAGTCCACAGGGGCCGGTTTAAGTGCCGATACGGGGACCGATTATTTTGTGGTGAGTTTAAAGACCGTTACCAAGGATTTTTTAGATATATTGCGTCTAGCGGCGGAAATTATTCGTTTTCCCAGTTTTCCACTCCCAGAAATCGAATTAGAGAAAAATCTCACCCGTCAAAGCATTCGCTCTCAATTGGAACAGCCTTTTAATGTAGCTTTTAATCAATTACGCGCCGCTATGTACCCGGATCATCCCTATGGTATGTCTTTATTGGGTACGGAGGCAACGGTTTCGCAATTGCAACGGGAGGATCTGCTGGCCTATCATAGTCGCTTTTTCCGTCCCGATAACTTGGTAATTAGTCTTTCTGGCCGTATTACCCTAGAGCAAGCAGTAAAAGCAGTAACGGAAATTTTTGGCAGTTGGTCAATTCCTGATCTTCCTTTATCTAGTTTACCCCCAGCCGCTTTTGATTTTCAGCCCACCTATTTAACTACCGTCCAAGCTAGTCAACAGGCGATCGTTATGTTAGGATACCCTGGGTCTTCTGTACAAGAGGATGATTATGCCGTTTTAAAATTATTGAGTACCTATCTGGGGAATGGGTTATCTAGTCGTTTATTCGTGGAATTGCGAGAAAAACGGGGATTAGCCTACGATGTTTCCGCTTTTTATCCCACCCGTCTCGATTCTTCCCAATTTGTCATTTATATGGGTACTGCACCCCAAAACACAGCGATCGCAGTGGCGGGATTGCGTCAGGAAGCAGAAAGGTTATATAAAGTAATTTTGAGTGAGGAGGAGTTACAGTCAGCTAAAAATAAGTTATTGGGTCAATATGCTCTCGGTAAACAAACTAACTCCGAAATCGCTCAATTATACGGTTGGTATGAAAGCTTAGGTTTGGGGATTGAATTTGATCGCACTTTCCTGGATTCTATTAATCAGATTACTCCCGAACAAGCGCGATCGGTAGCCGATAAATATTTTCAAAATCCTTACATTTCTCTAGTCGGTCCAGAAAATGCGATCACTGAAATTCTCTAGTGAGAGCAAAAAGCAGCAATAAAAAACTATTGCTGCTGCTATTTTTCATTAACTCCCCGGGTGGGATTCGAACCTACGACCAATCGGTTAACAGCCGACCGCTCTACCACTGAGCTACCGAGGAAGGCTACTCACAATTAACAATTATAATCATAAGTCCCTCAATAATGCAAGTGCTTTCTGGATTTTTTCTAAAAAAATTTCCGGTGCCGGTAGAGGTGGAGGGAGAATCGACTATTTTGGAGATAAGGACACCATTAAGTCTAGTCTATGCTTGCCCATCACCGCCGTCCCGTTTCCTTCTGTCTGCTCTCCACAGATCTTACCCATCCTCTCCTCTTTAGACACTTCCGCTACCCTTTACCAAAAGGATTGCCACCGGTTTCATCTTCTCCTCAATCAACCCCCGGTGGCTCTCGCAGAAATAGAGACACTTAAACCCGAAAATAAACAAAATAAATTAATTTGGCTAGAAATTTCGGCCAATCGGGTAATTATGACCATGCAGGGCCAGGGAAGATTCGCCTATCGTCATTTTTGGGAACAAGGGGTTTTTGGTGTCAGTCGCTACTGGTTAAATGCCGAAAGTTCTCAACCGGGTTACGCTTTTCGCGTCCGCAACTATACCCCTAGTCTCCAATTAGAGGGGAATAATCTCCCTGAATATTTGCGTCTAGAGTACGAATTATGGTCAGATAAGCTGATTTTAGGTCATTATGTCCTTCATCTGCAAGTACACCAATAAATAGGACACTTTTGCCCTGAAAATTAGTTAATTGTCGGGTGGATTAAAGAATTAGTGCTAGACTTCCCGAAAAGTCTATTTTATTTCAGCTTGTTGTTAGGAATCTACTTAAAAGAGGTTGTTTAATCTGGCTAATATGCTCTTGGGTATAATATGCGGAAAAGTTCTGGCGATTGCGCTAAAATGGGGTAATATGCCGAAAGTTTCCACCTATAGTTACTCTGAGGACTGTTAGACAGAAAGTTTCTGTATATTATATAGTTAGGCAGCTTAAGTTATCTGTTGAGGTACAACCGGAAAGTTGTCTGTTGGATACCTATGCTGACAATAGCCACAAAATTGTCCAAGGAAAGTTTATTCTGGTGTAACGGGCAAAGGAATCGAGTAGCCCTCTCCTAAAATATGTGCGACAAACCCTGTGCGAGCATAGAAAGCGCGAGAAGTGCTTCCATGACCTTGACCCTTTGTTCTTGGTTGCACAAGTTTGCCCATTCTGCCGCTAAGACTTGAAAATTCTTGAGTTCTTATTGTTTCTCAAACAAGGTTATAATCCGCTTTCACCTGATCGTAAATTTCAGGATTATCAAGATCGAAAGAAGCTACTGAATGCACAAGAGAACGCTCGTCTGATTGGCTCTCGAAGACGCGCGCTACAACAACGATTTTCTGTAATTTATTGAAAAGATGACTATCCTCAAACTCTTTGCTTACAACTTCCACTGGATCGATCATAGTGATCGCCATCGTTTCTTTTACCCTAAGTACTCCTGTTCGTCTGGCTACTAATGGAACTAGCTTTAACTCCCAGCTACCAAAATTAGGAGATCGAGATGAGTTGAGAGCCAAGCCTAAATGACGCTCAATCCTATGACCAGCCCAGCCTTTATTTTTCTTAACTTCTTGGCTCCAAACCGTGACATTAAATTGTAGGACTTACGCATTGACAAAAAGGCTCAAATTTGCATCATCTAATTTTGGTAGCTCAGGATACAATTTATCGCCTGACCTCTTGACAAAACCCTCTCAGATTTGATTTCCTCA
>JAADBR010000011.1 GCA_009995705.1 Microcystis aeruginosa W13-11 | reverse complement strand
TAAACTAATAAAACGGAGAGCCTATGGCTTTAGAAACTTTCGGAATTTTTGGGTTAGAAGTATGTTGTCTTGGCATCTTGTCTGTTGATTTAGCATAAAGGGTAACGAAGAGCCTTAAAGACTGATTATTTATTCCCCTTTTTGCATGAGTGCATGAGTAGAAAACGGGTTTCTCGGAGAAACCCGTTTTCTGTGCGTTACTCAACGGATTTAGGGGCTTGCGTAAAAATAAGGGCGTTGCTGATTTGAGATATGAATCTTCTTTTGTGGGATGTTTAAAACCTAGACCCAAACCAACTTTTGGATGGGTGCAAGATTGTCATTACATACCTTGATTCAGCAACGCCGCAATAAACCAACTCTTAACGATAAGATTCAAGCTCTAAGTATAGAGGAAAATTTTAAAATGGGTATTGAAGATGACGATAGCAAAAAACTTGAACAGCAAAAACTAGAACAGCAAGGGATGGGAGCAACCCCATCCCCAAACTAGACAATTATGCTATTCTTTTTTATACATCACCTCCACCACGGTATGTACGTTACCTCTGGGATGAAAATCCCCCTTAACTTTCATCTGCAAGGGTTCGCAAGCCGCCACCAAATCATCCAAAATTTGGTTAATTGCTTCTTCGTGGGAAATATAACGATCGCGATAACTATTAATATAAAGTTTAATCGCCTTTAATTCCATCACCTTTTGATCGGGAACGTAGCTAAGATAAATAGTGGCAAAATCAGGATAACCGGAAAAGGGACACTTACAGGTATATTCCGGCAGAGTGATCTGAATATCGTAATTTCTGCCGGGGCGTGGATTGGGGAAAGTAATTAATGTTCCTTCGGTAATTTCTCTTTCCCCGTACTTAACTTCAATTTTTTCGGAAGACTGAACCATGTTTTTTTCCTAACTAGACACTGTTTTCTATCATAGCTGGAATATTCTCTCGATAGGCGTTACCGAATTAAGATATGAATAGTAACTCCCGTATCCTCTTGACAAATTAGCTTAGTCCCAGAATGCCGAGAAGACAGTTCAGGCTGAAAATCAGCCGGGCCCGATTTTTAGGTAAAAAATGATCTATGATTAACCCTAAAGATACTGTAAAACTGCTTTCATGCTCTCCGAGATTAAAAACATAGCCGAGAATCTCGCACCCCGATTAGTGGAGATTCGCCGCCACATTCACGCGAATCCGGAGTTAAGCGGGCAAGAATATCAAACTGCCGCCTATATTGCCGGGGTTTTGTCTTCCTGTGGTCTATCGGTGCAGGAAGCGGTGGGAAAAACGGGAGTTAAGGGAGAATTGGCGGGAAAAGGCAGTGATCGAAGGATTTTAGCTATCCGGTCCGATATGGATGCCCTACCGATCCAAGAAAAGACCGATTTAGACTTTGCTTCGCGCAAACCGGGGATTATGCACGCCTGCGGTCACGATGTTCATGCTACCGTCGGTTTAGGGGTGGCGATGGTGCTTTCCCGTCTCTCGGAACCTTTGGGGGGAAAAATACGCTTTCTCTTTCAACCAGCAGAGGAAATCGCCCAGGGGGCCAGTTGGATGATCCGGGAGGGGGTGATGCGGGATGTCAGCGCCGTTTTCGGGCTGCACGTTTTCCCCTCGATTCCGGCCCGATCGATCGGGGTTCGTTACGGGGCCTTAACCGCAGCTGCCGACGATCTGGAGATTTTTATTCAAGGGGAATCCGGCCACGGGGCGCGGCCCCACGAGGCGATCGATGCTATCTGGATCGCTTCGCAAGTAATCACCACTTTGCAACAGGCAATTAGTCGGACTCAAAACCCCTTGCGTCCCATTGTCCTCACCATCGGCCAGATTAGCGGTGGTCGCGCCCCCAACGTCATCGCCGATCAGGTACGCATGGCGGGAACAGTGCGATCGCTGCACCCAGAAACCCACGCCCATCTCCCGGAATGGATCGAGAGTTTGGTCACGAATGTCTGTAGCACATATAACGCTAAATGTCAAGTAAATTATCGCCGGGGTGTGCCGTCGGTGCAAAATGACCAATTTTTAACTCGGTTAGTCGAAGAAGCTGGTTTAGAAGCTTGGGGACGGGATCGGGTTTTAGTTCTCTCGGAACCCTCCATGGGGGCCGAGGATTTTTCCCTTTATTTGCAACAGGCCCCTGGTACAATGTTCCGTCTGGGAGTGGGTTCGACTAATCTCCTCAATCCCCCCCTTCACCATCCGGAATTTTTAGTGGATGAGTCGGCAATTCTGACGGGAGTGATTACTTTAGCCTACGCAGCCTATAAATATTGGCAAAGGGAAGGTTAAACCAGTTCTTAACAGTAATTTTATGGAAATTTGGCAAGATTTAGCTATTATAGCTTGGACAGAATTGCTGCTGGATAGTTATGAACAATTAATCGGGCGATCGCTTTTACCCCGGATCGGTACTGGCAAAGAACAGAGTAAAATGCTCTTTTATGCCCCTTTTGTGCTGGTTTCCCACGGTACGCAAACTAATCCGATCTTTAATTATGGTAATCGCAGCGCCCTCGATCTCTGGGGTTTAACTTGGCCAGAATTATTAGCAACTCCTTCGCGAGCGACGGTAGAGGGAGAAGAAATCGCCCAAGAACGCCAAAAAATGCTGGATTTAGTCAAAAAACAGGGCTATATCAACGATTATCACGGGGTAAGGATCACGAAAAACGGTCAACTATTTCGCATTGAAAAAGCGATCGTTTGGAATATCATCGATCGTGATGGCATTTATTGCGGACAGGCTGCCACTTTTGCCGATTGGATTTTTCTCTGATTTATCGCCCCAATATGACCAACTCAGACCGAATTATTGTTCCTCTCGATGTGCCGGATTTAGAATCAGCGATCGCACTCCTTGATCTGTTGCCGGAAGTCAATTTTTGGAAAGTGGGACTAGAATTATTTGTCAGTAGCGGTGCAGAAATTCTGGCGCTTCTGCAAGAAAGACAAAAAAAGATCTTTCTCGATCTCAAATTCCATGATATTCCCAATACGGTCGCCGGGGCCTGTCGTTCAGCTGGTCGCTATCAAGTGGATTTACTCACCCTGCACGCAACGGCCGGACGGCAAGCACTGACGGCGGCGAAAGGGGCAATCTCTGACCTGCTATCGCCGCCAAGACTTCTCGCTATCACCGTTTTAACTAGCCTTAACGCCGGGGAATTAGCCCTCGACCTCAAAATTCCCCTAGAACTATCGGAATATGCCTTAAATCTGGCATTATTGGCCAAGGAATCGGGAATTGATGGGGCGGTTTGTTCTCCCCAAGAAGTGGCGCAATTGCGTCGCGTCTGTGGAGAGGATTTTCTCTTAGTTTGCCCCGGAGTTCGTCCCTCCTGGTCAAGCAAAGGGGATCAAAGTCGGGTGATGATTCCGGCCCAAGCGCTTAAAGCTGGGGCTGATTATCTAGTAATTGGACGACCGATCACTGGTGCCGAGGAGCCAAAGGTAGCATGGACAAAAATTTGTCAAGAATTAGCCGATATTTAGGGGCATTACTGGTTATTTTCGGGATTAACTCACCGGCTGTTAGTCTTCCTCTTTCTAGCTGTCCGGAGAATTTAAATCTTCTAGTCGATCGCCTCTTGTCAGATTTACCCGGTTATGCTAACCGAGTTATTACCCGTTCCCAAATCGATCAAAAATTATCTACACCGGTTTTTGTGATTATTGCCGGTCGTCCCGAATTTACACCCCTACCTTTAAGTGCCAGTCAATATTCCGGTCAAATTGCCGATGACACTCAACAGGTTTTTTTTACGACTTTAGAGCGTCAGTATAGCGAAAATCGCTCTGTCACTCTCCAGAATTATCACTGGTTATTTTTAACTAAAACTGGGGAAGGATGGCGATTAGTGACGATTTACAGTCAATTAGCTGCCCTTGAACCCGCTCAAGTCCCCTTACCTCCCCTAGAAACCAGCCAAGGCACCATCGGCCAAGCTGTGCGTCTCTGGCTGCGGGACTGCGAAGCGGGTGCATTGCGCTAAATTCGCTCGGCCAAAACAAAGCGGTCAAAACCTGCTAGGTCGTTAATAATCTGAATTTGTCGATAATTACCCTGATTTTCTAGCATTTGCGCTACTTTTTCTCCTTGACCGGCTCTCATTTCCACTAGCCAAAGGCCTCCCGATCGCAGATAATCGGGAGCAGTGGCCACTAGATAGCGCAGCGCAGTCAATCCGTCTTCACCTCCATCGAGGGCCAAACGGGGTTCATGTTCCCGCACTTCAATTTGTAAGTCAAGGATTTCTGCACTGGGAATATAGGGAGGATTGGACAGCATACCGCTTATCTGTCCCTTCCACTTCTCTAAGGGTGTCCACCAAGAACCTTGTTTTAAGATAATTCTGTCGGCAAAACCGGTATTGATGATATTTTCTTTGGCGATCGCTAAAGCCGTGTGACTGTAATCAACAGCATATATTGCTGCCTTTGTCAAGACACTAGCTAAACCAATAGCGATCGCACCGCTACCGGTTCCCAGATCTACCCAGATTCCCCCGTCGTCTCCCCTGACGGTTTCTCCAACGATATCGATTAATAACTCGGTTTCGGGACGAGGAATTAAGACCCCTGGGGAGACTTTCAGGGTAAAATCACGCCAGACCACCGATTCGAGCAAATACTGCAAGGGAACCCTTGCCTGAAGGCGTTTTTGCCAGCGTTTAGTAATTTCCGACCAAGAATAACTCAAAGGGATTTTTTCTCGTTCGCGAAAGGATTGTAAGCGCAAGGAAAGAGTATCTAAATCTGTCACTGCTTGCAGAAAGATATCCAATTCCTTCGGAGATATTTGCGCTTGCGCTAAATCCGCGATCGCCTGTTGGCGCCATTGACTTAATTCTTGACCGGAAATACTAGCAGACACAAGGCTTAACGATTGGGGGCGGGGGGATTATTGGTATTATTATTAGGGCGTGGCTGATTTGCTGGAGGTTGGTTGGGAGCATTTTGGTTACTATTTGCTCGGATAAAATCAATCGTTTCTTGGCTAGGATAGAGAAGAATTTTAGTTAAAGCTTCATCGTTACTTTGTTGTAGGGTGGCGATGACACTTTCTAAGGGAATAACATCAATTTTCACCGTGGCTGCTTCGGCAGGATTAGCTTTTTTATATTGTTCTACCATTTGCAAAGCGGCGGCTTTTTCAAAGAAGAAAGGAATAAAATCCTGATTATTGCGATTGACCACCAGAAAATTACTCTCTTTTCCTGCTTTCGGCACAAATAAAGGTACACCACCTTGATACGGTTGACCTCTTTCACTGAGCAGTTTTTTCGCTGATTCTACTTCCGACTCTTTGGGAACAAAATCGATAATTAAACGATTTTGATCGGTTTGACTGGTTTGCATTTTATAGACTTGTGCCAAGGAAACAGCCTGAACTTTAACTTTGCTGGCCACTTCAGGATTCTCTTTTTTCAGTCGTTCAAAAAAGTTTTGTGCGTCCTGCTTACTGACAAAAACCCCCGTGAATTTCTGTTCTTTTTCTACGGCGATTAGGGGAACTCCTTGATCATCGGCAATAGCGAAGACAGGTACAGACTGCAAGGTTTTGACGATTTGTTCTTCCGGTAAAGCGAGTGCTTTAGAATAGCTGCCCAGCAGCGAAGTCAACATTGTCGTTCCTACTAAACCGAGAGTTGCCGTCCAACGAATGAGAGATTTCATCAAAATAATTACCTCGTTATTACTATTAACCAATATTTGCCGTTAATCTGAACTATATCGTCTGCTTAACTCCTCCGATTAGGAGTTTTCTGATGAATAACCAGCCCCAAAAGTTCCCTTTATTGGCTTGGTTCTGAACTATCATAGCTAAAAAGATCCGTACTTGGTGAGATGAGGTGGCAGCGTCAGCCCGGAAACAGGAAGAATTTACGGGCTGATCTGGGAAATAATAAGGATTAATTAGATTTTTTAAGTTAAATTCTCCGAAAAAATCCCTTTAGCTCTGGTTTAAGCTGGCTTTTACCCTAATAAGCCCCAACTTGAGATCAAAAGGCATCCTTTTGTCTGAATCAGTTAGTCAACGGGCCACCTTTTGATCTTGGCACTACTAATGACTTTCCGAGAGATGGTGCGGATGGGCGATCGCTAACCGCAGCCATTGATAGGAAACTAGATTTAAAATCAGTCCGATGATCAATAAAATTGCCATGAGAGCAATTTGATACCAGGCGATCGGTCTGACCAAAAGATCGGCGATCAGATGGGCTAAATTCAAGACAGAATAGAGAATTGTCAGCCAGAAATGGACTTTTCGCAAGGAGCGACTTTCGCTAAAATTGACCCCGATAATCGCTAACATTGGCGGCAAAAAAAAGAGCAACATTCCCCAGAAAATCGGATCGAGATTGCTGGTCTGATGACTCTCGACGATCGATTGACCATGGAAAAGCGGCATTAACCCCAGTTGGGTGTGAAATAGAGTTCCCAAGAGGAATGTTGTCCAGAGAGCGGCAATTTTTTCGGGATATTTCGCTGTTTTCACGGTAATTATCCTCTTAATCGGTTAATATAAAAGCCCAGGCTAGGTGAGAAAGTATTCTTAAATTTTTCCTAATCACTACATTCCGGAAAAAGTTGCTGTATTTAAAAGGTCAATTTAAGTCTGAATGGCACCACTATCTGAGCCATCGAAGTCTCACGGCCGAAGTCTGACTCCTCACCTAACGGAAGATTTTTGATTTTTGCAAGAGGTCTAATGTTCATTTGACTTAGACTAATAGGCAACCATACATATCATATCCCATGCCGCAATTTCTCTATATTTAATAAATCTTGACATTCCTCTCCCCAACTAGCGATTCAGATTTTGGAGTTTTTGGGGACTTCCAGGGTTTTGATCTCTCGAATGATAGGAGCGAGTGCTGCTAAATCAGCGACTGCTTAGGGCGTAATAGCAAATCTATTTTTAATAGTTTGATAACTCCCAATCTAACTTTAACTTCCCACTATCCTATAACTTATTAAACAGGATTTAGTATTGATTGATTTTGCCTTCGATCCCCCCCTGCCACCCTGAATAAAGGAAGTGCCGATCCCCCCCTTAATCTCCCCTTGATAAGGGGGGAAATCTGACAACTTTTAACATCTATCTACTTACTAGGTTGATTTTGCCCTGGACAGCCAATGGAGGTTAAAGATTGCTTGATAGATGGGATTATGGACCCGCAGCCGGCTCTGGTCTTTGATCACTAACCCCGATAAAAGTAACTCTTTTTCTGGAGGGCTATCCTCGGCAATCAGCTCTTTTTCCCTTAAAATCCGTTCATAGAGTCTCAGGAGCAACTGGGAGCGATGACTGTTGAGAAGCCGATCGCGAATAGTCCGCAGATGTTCCGGTTCATCCTGAGATTCCCAATTGTCAATGATCTTCTTCTGTACTAAGTCCTCAATCCAGGAGGCCTCACCATTGGGGGGAATCGGTAAGGCAGCGGTGCGAATTAACTGACAGAGTTTTTGGGTCAGAAAAGGTTGACCGTTTGTCCAAGCAAAGACTTCTTTTAAGACAGTTTGCGGGTTAGTAACTTTCTCTGCCAATCCCCGCAGTAAAGGCTGGGCTTCGTGTTCCTTAAAACCCTCCAATTGAATTGAATGACCGATATTAAAAGGGGTGATTTGGTGGTCGGTAATTAAATCGGAGGGGGTGACAACACCGAAGAAAGCGAAGGTCAAACGTCGATAGAGCGGGTTAAAACTGCGCTGGTTATAGCAGGAACGAATCAGGGCAAAAAAGTCATTAACCGCAAAATTTAAGCCCAAAACACTGTCGATTTCATCGATAAAAATCGCGATCAGTTTCGGGGGAGAACCTTCCACTATCCCCACTTCCAACAACAACACCTCTTCAATAAATTCGCCCAAGCGCTGTACTGCCGAGACATCTTCCCGTTCTTGCCACCAAGCTTTCAGATTGACCCTTTTGAGCAGGCCAAAACGCCGCCCTAACTCGAAGGCTATCCCCTTGTACCATTGGTCAGAAGTGACATTTTCGCTGCCGATACGGGTTAAATCAATGGGAGCGCAACAGATGCCCTCGTGTTGGAGGTGATCGATCATGCGTACCATTAAACTAGACTTACCCATTTGACGGGGATTGAGAACATAGCAAAAATCGCCGCGTTTGAGGGCTTTATAGAGATAACGGTCGGCGGCGCGGACCACGTAGGTGGGAGCATCCATGGGTAAACTGCCCCCCACTTGGTAGTCAAAGGTGCTAGATTCTTCGGTACTTCTGAGCAGTTCATTTTCAAACAGTAATTCTGCTTGGGTGGCCTTGAGAATTTCTAGGGTTTGGCTGAGTTCCAGGGTGCGCTCCTGCACTTTCTGTTCTAGGGTGCGGCTATACTCGGCTAATTCTTCGGTAAAGCGAATCCGTTCCGCTTCTGCCTGTTTTCGTTCGCTAATATCGGTAAAAGCAGTGATCGCATAGATAATTTCTCCTTTTTCGTCAAAAACGGGCGTAGCATACACTTCTAGGGGAATAATCTTCTCTCCTTGGTGAATTTCTATATCATCCACCGCGTTTTTTTCCCCCCTTAAAGCTCGGACAATCGGATGGTATTCTATGGGATACAATCGATCGGTTCCAGCTTGATATAACTGATAGGTTTCCCCCAACTGATTAGCCGTGGTGATATTAACTATCTCTTTTCCTAAAATCTCTTGGGCGGTTTGATTGGCGTAGTAGGGTTGACTGTCGGCATCGAGGACGAATACCCCCACTGGCATGGCTTCTAAAAATTGCGCTAGTTGTCTCTGTTTGGCTTTGATTTCGGCGTAGAGTCTGGCGTTAGTAATTGCGATGGCAGCCTGGCTAGAGAGCAGTTGCAGCACTTTTAATCTTTCTTGGGTAAAAGCCCCGACGGTGAGATTATTTTCTAGATAGACAATTCCCCGCAGTTGTCCTTGGTCGAGCAGAGGCGAACAGAGCAGCGATTTGGTTTGATGGATTTTTATATAGGGATCGTTGCTAAAATTGCCCTGATGGGCAGCATCGTTATTAAGAACGGTTTGACCGCTCCGGGCGACATAGTTAATAATTGACACGGGAAGATGTTCTTCGATCGCATTAGATTTAAAGACTGTCACCCTATCTTCCTGCACTGAACCGGAGGCTTCAATCAATAGTTGTCCGCCGCTTTCTAGGATAAGATAGCCCAGCTGCGCCCCAGCATTTTCGATGAGAATTTTCATCAGGGTGGCGAGTAATTGATCTAAAACTATCTCGCTAGAAATGGCTTGGGATGCCTTCATAATCGTGGCTAAATCTAATAGTTCTCCCGAATGACTAACTGAATTTTTTCTGGTGGTAGTTCTCGTGGTTTCGGTCAGGGAATTGGAACCATAATTATTGACCATTAACTGAGAATAGCGGCTTTCTATATCTTTGACTTTAGCTGTTGCTCCCCAAAGAGAATAGAGATAGGCAGCTTCATTGATGTAGGTTTTGGCAATTTTTACTTTACCCCAATCGAGATAGAATTTCGCCGCTAGTTCGTTAGCCAGTGCTTCTTCATTAATGTATTCATTTTCCTTGGCTTTAGCAATGGCTAGATCGTAGTTTTCTATAGCTTCTAGATAGGATTGCTGCACCCGGTCTTTTTCCGCTTGCACTAAATAAAATTTATGGAGATAGTTAGGGGTAGCTTGATTGGCCCATTCCTGTTGCTTTTTCTGATTATTCATCACTCGTTCTAATACTTGCCGTTTTTGGTCATTGTCCAGATGATTATAAATAGCTAAATGAGCGAGGGAATCATAGAAATTATGCAGAGAAATTAAGAAAGTAGCGGTAGCTCCCCCCAGATAATTTTGGGCTTGGTTAGCATTTTCAATAGCTTCTTCGTACTGTCCGAATAGATAACAAAGGTATAATTTATTAACAAATAAAGCACAGAGACCATAGAGATCATTAGCCTCTAGATGGTACGGTAACATAACAGTTTCTTGATAGTATTTTCCTTCTAAACGGCTGGGATTTTCCGAGCGCCCCAGCAGATTTAAAACTGTTTGTCCGTAGATTTTTAGATAGTTGCGGGTGTTTTCTTGTTTGAGCTTAACAAAAGCCAGATCATAGTTAGCTATTTCTCGGGCTAATTCTGTTAATTCCTGTCCGATAAAGGCGGAATGAAAACAGTAAAGATAGGCACAGGTTGTTCCGTAGTATAGATCCCCCATTTCTAAACCAGTTTGATAGGAAGATTTTAACAAGGACAGGGAATTTTTAATCGGTTCTTTCCAGATACTAATAGTGGTGGAAAAGACGGCAATTATTTTCGGCATCAGGGCTTTGGCATGAAATTTATCGGCAATGTTTAAAGCCAATTTTCCAAATTGATAACCCGTTTCCCAATCTTCTAAAAGACCGCAAAGAATTAAGCCATAATTAACATAAGTAAAAGCCGCTAGATAGCTATTGCCGTACTGAATCGATAGGTTAACCTGTTTTGATACTAGAATGGGCAAGAGATGAGGGGCGGCAATAAAAACGGGAGAAAATATGGCACCTGCTATCTTCATTATTGCTAATTTTTCTTCCTCATTTATCGGCGGTAAATTAATTAAATCTTCGATCTTTTTACCCGCTAATTTTTGTCGAGTTTTAGTTAGTTCTTTTTGAATATCTGATGATTGTAAGGATTCAGGAATCTCGAAATCTAAGCTTTTGAGGACAGATAAGCCAATTTGTACCGCTTTTAGTTCGTGATTTTGGGCGTGATAGGCTTCGATGATGACTTCATAAACTTTTACTTTATCCAGGGTGGTTTTTGCCTGTTTTAATACGAGATTAGCCCAGCACTGCATTTGCTCAAAATCCCCACTTAAATAGGCGATTTCTGTGGCTTCAGAATAAATATTTAAAGTCAGTTGATAGTTATTTTTCCAGCTTGCTTTTTTGAGAAGTTTTTGAGCAATTTTAATGTATTTTAAGGCTCCAGTTTGGGCATTAGCGGCTTTGGCTTTTTGGGCTGCTAGTAAATTCAAGTTAGCCACTGACTCTCGTTCTTTTTTCTCGCTAATTAGTTGATAACCAAGATTGAGATGATCAACTATTTTAAAGATCTTTTCCGATAATTCGTTGGCGACAGTATGCTGCCAAAGTAGGCGACCAATTTTTAGGTGAATTAAAGATTTTTGGCTGTCTTCGATGAGAGCGTAAGCTCCTTGTTGAATACGATCATGAGCAAATTTATATTCTTGAATCAGTAATTGTTCATCTAATTCTGAGAGAGGAATAATTAAACCAGCTTCACTACCATAAGTTAGAATTGGCAAAAGTTCTGGAGGTGATTTTTCAGAGATTACTGCTAGACTATATAAATTAAATTCTGCGCCAAGACAGGCCGCTAAACTTAAAATTTCCTGAGTTTCTGGAGGCAATTTCTGCATTTTGCCCATCATAAATTGAATCAGATTATCGGTACTGCCAATCCTTTGAATTTGGCCGAGATGCCATTGCCAATAGCCCCTATTATCGGTTTTAGTGGTTGTTTGCTGCCCCGGTTGAAAAAATAGCAAATTTTCCCAGTAGATAGTTTTGAGAAATTCATTGACAAAAAAAGGATTACCGTGGGTTTTTTGCCAGACTAAAGCGGCCAAAGATTGCACATATTCTGGTGAATGATTTAAGGTGTCAGCAATTAACTGATTGACCTGTTCAAGCTCCAGAGGTTTTAAAATAACTTGACTGATAATTACACCCCCCTGTCCTAATTTATCGAGAGTAGCGGTTAGGGGATGGGTGGAATTAATTTCGTTGCTGCGATAGGAGCCAATTAAAAATAAATAGTCCATATCGCCATCGAGCATAATTAATTCTATTAACTGGAGACTGGCCAAGTCTGCCCATTGTAAATCATCGAGAAAGATGACCAGGGGATGTTCTGGGGAACAAAAGACCCGAATAAAATTTTTAAAGACTAAATTAAAGCGATTTTGAGTAGCGATCGCTCCTAATTGTAACACCTCTGGTTGTGGACCGATAATTAATTCTAGTTGGGGAATCACATCAATAATAACCCGTGCATTCGCCCCCAAAGACTTTAAGAGTTTTTGTCGCCATAGTTGCAGTTGTGGCTGACTTTCCCCCAAAAGTTGCTTGACGAGATGAGTCAAAGCGCTAATCACGGCAGCGTAGGGAATATCCCGCTGAAACTGGTCAAATTTACCAGAGATAAAAAAGCCGCGTTTTTCAGTAATTGGCTGATAAATTTCCTTAACCAAGGTGGTTTTACCCATGCCAGAATAACCCGTAACTAGCATCAGTTCGGTGTGAGAGGAGTTTTTAGCCACCGTGGCCACCCGTTGAAAAGCAGTGAGGAGAGTGGCGATTTCCGCCTCCCTGCCGTAGAGTTTTTGGGGAATTTGAAACTGATTGGCTAGATCTTGCCTAGCGATGACAAAATCCTCAATTTTACCCGTTGTTTCCAGTTGTCTTAAACATTCCTCTAAATCTGCTCGAATACCGTAGGCACTTTGGTATCGTTCCTCGGGGGTTTTAGCCATCAGTTTCCTGATGATTGCCTCCACCACTGGGGGAATTTTCTCCCTGACGAGACTATTAATCTCCAAAGGTTGTTTAGCCAGATGACAGTGAACTAATTCCAAAGCATCGTTAGCCCGAAAAGGTAATTGTCCGGTGAGAAGTTCATAGAAGCTAACGCCCAAAGAATAAAAATCTGTACGGTAATCGAGACTGCGATTCATCCGTCCGGTTTGTTCGGGAGAAATATAGGCTAAAGTCCCCTCCAGGACGTTGGGATTTTTCAGCCCGGGATTTTCCCTCTGTAGGACGGTGGCAATGCCAAAATCGATGATTTTAATCTGTCCTGTTTCGGGATTAAGAACTATATTGGCAGGATTAATATCTTTGTGAATAACCTTGGCGTTGTGAATTTTCTCTAAATTGGCCACTATTCGGAGTGCAAGACTGAAAAACTTCCTTAAGGCCAGAGGTTTGCCCCCTAGCCATTTTTTTAAGGATACACCCCCGAAATCTTCCAAAATAATCACGGGAGTTCTGCGGTAGGTTTCTAAACCATAGGCTTTAATCGCCCCCTCGAAGTTCAGACCGCAGATGGTTTTATACTCCTGTTTGTAGTGGGTTAGTTCTTGGGCGGTAGGATATTCTTGCTTGAGGATTTTGAGCATAACCGGTTGATTATCGACGGTGCGAATAGCCCGATAGACTTCTGAGTTAACGCTTTCGTAAACCTGGGCAAGAATGTCGTATCCTTTGAGAACAATCATTTTTTTACTTGGCGATTGTAAACGGCTGCGGGTCTCCCCAAGAAAAATTCTACGGGAACCAAGACCAAACTCCGCAAGGCTGACAGAACTCGATTTACCTGTGAGACGGAAGGACGGGGAGAAGGGAGCACCTGCTCGAAATACTCAGAATGCAAGGTCAAACCAAAGTGAACATCTTCAGGTAAGCTCAGTTTAGCAATCGGTCCGTCCTTGAGATTGTCAGGGTTAAATAACCAAGCTTCTAATACTTTGGTCGGGGTTAAAACCGTCGTAAATAGATAGGCCTGTTCTTGGGGAATAAACTGAATGCTATCTAAAATATAGCCATCAGGACAAACATAAAAATCCAGTAGTCCCCGACCTAAATGTGATACATGAGTATCACTGGCATTTTTTTCTTGGCTAATCTGTTGACTTAACTGATTCCAATCCTTATCAAAGGGAACCTTAGCTAATACCGAGGGCAAGTCATGACAGGGAAGTTCGGCATCGCTGAGGATGCGATTGCTTTGGTCGCGACAATCCATATACTGACGACGACAAATTAATTCGCGCACATAACCGAGATAAATTTGATAAACGGCACTGTATCCCTGTTCCGATTCCCGGGGGTCGGCGGTGTAGAGACTGGTACAGAACCAACCCGGATGGATGAAAGCTTGTTCGCTTATCACCCTGGCATCTTCGATAACCACTTTGCGTAGCACTCCGACATCAAAGGAAAACATCCAGGGGATGCCGTGGTATTCGGGGGGATAACTCTGACCGGTAAAATGTTGGATATCGTCTTTTTCGATCGCTTCGGTTAAACTAATAGTGGCGTGTTGGATGGCCACCAGCTGAATTTGACCGTTGGTACTATGGTAATTACAAAGGAAGTGATAACTGTCGCCATTGAAGGTAATTAATTGCGAGGGAACGGAGGTTTCTTCTTCCTTGAGATCTTGACGTTTAACCAGATAAATTTGAGTTTTCGGATAGGTTTCTTCTGGCTTAATTCTGATACCTAATAGTTTGGCTACTCCCATCTGAAAGGGCATATCGGGAATCATGATATAATCTTCGGTGACGATGACCGAATGGGGGCTACCATCGAGGATAGTTCCCTGTAGTTTCCAGGGTTTAAGTTGTTTTTGTTGATCCCAAAGCACAATATACACCGATTTATCTAAATCTTTTAACATACCTCCCGATATAAGTTTTAGCTTTAATTCACAGGTGATAAATTCTTTGGTCTTTTTGTCGTAGAAGGGGTGAGCGGTATTTTCTAGGACTGGGAAAAAAGATAAAGGCACGGAAACAAGATGTTGGTCAAAATAACCAATCGGAGTGATAGTATCAAGGGAAACGGGGTCCACTTCCCAGTAACGTCCCGCATCGGCAGTGAGAATTAATCTGGTTTCTTCTAGTTGTTTATCTTCGGAAACTTTTTCTAGTTTAACCATAGCAGTATTCGCTATTTCCGAAGAACCTAAAATGCTGACCACGGCGGGAAAAGTCGCTTGACTAATATTAAATATCGGTAAGACTTTTCGCCAAAAACTATCCCAAGTTTTTAGTTTTTTACTATAAACATTAACTTGATTATTTTTCCCTTGCAAGTCCCATTTAATAATTACACCTTCGCCAGAGAACAAATGACGGTCATTTTTTCTATGAAAAGGACAGACGATAAAAACGTATCCCGACAAATTTTCCGGCCAATGTCCCTCAGTAATTGAGGCGACTGCCTCATATAAATTGTTCTCATCCGGCCGACCGAGTTGCGAGCGACTAAAATTACCAACGTTGACAGTATTTTGGACAGTATCTTTGTTTGACATATTCATAAGTAGTCGTACAAAATTGATTTACTAGGTTCAAAAGGCACTCATGCAGAAGGCAGCTTTGTTCTCGCCACTTCCCACACCCTCACTGATAACTGATTACTGTTTACTGATAGAGGATTTCACCTCTAAAAAATAGCGTCGATACAATTCATAGCCTGGTACCACTTTATCTCCCGATTGTTTGAGTAGCCCCATACTGCTGAGTTTGTAGGCGAGAATTGGATCTAATTGTACTGGTTCCACGGCACTCATCACCCGCTCGAGGGCTTTTGCTAGCTCCGGCTGTTGTTCTAATACTGCCCAATGGCGCCGCAGGTGATGGGCATAGATCCCCGTGACTGAGGTGGCACTGGTTAATATTTGCGTCATGGTTATTTCCTCCCGACTGAGATAGTAGAGGGCAGTTTGTACCAAAGCTGGGTGTCCTCCTACTAGCTCCATCAGTTGTTGGACTTTTTCCTGATTTTCCCAGGTGAGTTGATAACTTTGGGCTAATTGCAATACCTCCTCCAGACTAAAATGACTTAGCTGTGCGGGGAATCCGACGTTAAAGGGGGATTGATTGAGCTGTAGGGGGACATAAATTTCTGTGGAATGGACGACGATAAGACGGAGTTTTTGCCAGATAGGTAGGGTTTTGGCTTCCTCGTACCAAGAACGCAGCAGCGGTAAAAAATCCTTGGCCACTTGGGGATGTTCAAATATCTGATTAAGTTCATCGAGAGCCAGGACAATGGGGGCGGTAATCGATTCCAGGAGATAGTCTTGAATGTAAACCGTACAGCTAATCTTGCTGCCTAAATCCTCATCCCAATACTCATCTAATTGTGGTTTTAACTGTAGTTGACGAGCGGCATTGGCACACAACCAGCGCAAAAATTGGTTTAAATCACCCAAAATGGCCTGGTCCACCTGTTCTAAGTTCAAACTCACCGTGCGGTAGCCTTGCTGTTTAGCAAAATCGAGCGTTCTCAAAAGTAGGGAGGTTTTGCCCATTTCTTTGGGAGCTTTTATCCGCACTAAAGCCCCCGGTTTCTTGATTTCCTGCCTTATCTGTTCTTCGAGGGGAAGACGTTCTAAATAAAATGGGGAACCAAGGGGAACTGCCCCATTAGGATAGGGGGGCAATGTCTGCAATTTTTCGCTCTTGGCTGCCGAATTAACGGGAATTTTGTCTTGAGGGGGTGCTGTTAGCTCAAAATTCAGGGCGGCAATTTCTTGCCAGTCGAGGCATAATCGACGACAAATTTGTTCAAAAGTGGCTTGTTCTACCGGTTTACCCGTCAGGAAGTTGCTGACAGTGGCCAGACTAAATTCAGCTTCTTCGGCTAAGGAGCGTTGACTGCTAAAGCCCTGCTTTCTCAAGGCTAATTTAACCTGATTGAGGCAGTGTTGTTGTACTCTTAGACGGCTCGATAGGGAATCTCTCATAAGAATTGGGGGTGTGGGGTGTGGGGGAATGGGGAGGTGGGGGAATGGGGAAGTGGGGGGAATTGAACTAAAACCCCAAAACCCCAACCCCCAAAACCTAAAACCTGTGTCCTGTCTCCTGACTGACTTGAACATGACAATGTGGTCACAAAACCACGGCAGTAGATGGCTGAAGTCAGGAAAAGGCGACAGCCCAACTGGGAAATATTCTAGACCAATTTAAGAGACAACCAGAACAGGCTCAAGAGTAACTTGATAACCAAGCTTCTCTAAACGTTTAACCAGACGTTTTTTCACAAATTTCTCGGTCAAACTGGGCAATCGTCTCGTCAATACTGTCAATCAGACTTAGTAACTGGGCGAGAATAAATTGCTAACCAGGACGCACCCGACCGGAGAGTGCTTCTACCAGCAAATCCTGTTTTTGCCGCAGTCTTCCTTGGGCTAAGGCGGCCATCACTATACTCCCAACACAGTTCATGCTATTTGCGGGGAACAGTAGTCTGTCCTCTGGGGATGATGCCAAATCCCGTCATATTTCATCTTATTGCCAGCCGACACTCGACGAGCGATAACTAATTTTTGATAAGCTAAGAGACAGTAATTATAATTTCGTCGTCAATCCTATGATTTTGCCAGGTAGTACCGTTCGAGTCACCAATCCCGATGATACCTACTATAAATTTGAAGGTTTAGCCCAGCGTTTAAGCGATGGGAGAGTGGCCGTTCTTTTTGAGGGGGGCAACTGGGATAAGTTAGTCACCTTTAATCTCTCGGAATTAGAAGAAGTAATTATTGCCCCAGCTAAAGGCAAAAAATAACCATGCGTCCACCCTTACCGCAATTGGCCACGGATAACCGCCATCCCGATCATATCGCCGAAGTTATCGAGACGACGACCACCGAGTTTTTAGCGCAATGTTTGGAACCAGAGGAGTTAAACTTTCCTTTTATGCCTGCTTTTGGTAGTTGGGTAAAAGCCTACGATGAAGAAACGGGTAATAAGATTTTTGGGATTGTCACCTTTGCCACCACTGCCCCGATCGATTCGGTACATCGTGCTAGAGCTTTGGGGTTATCTTTGGCTGAATTGCGGGAACAACAGCCGCAGATTTTCGCTATGTTAAAAACGGAATTTCGGGCAACTATTATCGGTTTTGAAACCCTGTCAGGACAATTTAATGGCAATGGTTCCGGTCGAGGTTATATCTATCAATATATTCCTCCCCGCCCCCCACAAATTCATCAGGCAGTTTATCAATGCGAGTCGTTAGAAGTGGTTTATTTTAGTGAACAATTAGACTTTTTAAGAATTTTATTACAGGTCAAAAATACTCCCGTGGAAGCTTTGGCAGCCGCTTCTATCCGTCAGATGTATCAATTGCGTCAAGCCGATCGACAATGGTTAGTGAATGTGGGCAGACAGTTAAGTGTTTTACTTAAAGATGATTATGATCGCTTGCGTTATATTCTCAGTCAAATTCATATTAGTCCTTAGATGATTCGGCGTCGCTGATTTTAATTATGAATTGTCTTCTGAGCAATTCTTCAAACTCCGAACCAACTTAACTTGGCGAGTAAGCCATAAGCTGTATCGAAATGTATAATTAATTTTGCATAGATACTTATTCACAAAAAAATCGCTGATTAACGGCAAAACAAAAAGCTGATAAATGATAAATGGACAACTCCCATTCTCAATTAACCGAAGACTTGCTGAAATTGGTGCAACATTTGCCCCACTTAAAAGATGGCAAATGGATTCAAAGAACTCTGGAAGCAATAGTCAGAATTGCCGAGGAGGAAATCGATCGCCTCGATTGGAAAATTTTAACCTACGTGATCGAAGATCTAGAAAAGGGATTTCAGGTATTTTACCCCTACCGTCACATTCGTAAACTGACCATTTTTGGCTCGGCACGCATCAAACCCGAGAGCAGTGAATACCGTCTCGCAGTAGAGTTCGCACGCTGTATCAGTCAATACGGTTTTATGGTGTTAACCGGTGCTGGGGGTGGCATCATGCAAGCAGGGAATGAAGGCGCCGGACGGGAAAATTCCTTCGGATTAAATATTCAGCTACCCTTTGAACAGGGGGCTAATCCCTATATCATAAATGATGCCAAATTAATTGATTTTAAATATTTCTTTACTAGAAAACTATTTTTTCTGCGGGAAAGTGACGCAGTAGCTTTATTCCCCGGCGGTTTCGGCACCCAAGATGAGGCTTTTGAGACGCTTACCCTCTGTCAAACGGGTAAATACGGACCTGCACCCCTAGTATTAATTGATGAGCCTGATGGGGATTACTGGCAAACTTGGCAAGAACAAATTAGTGAAAATCTGCAAAAAAGAGGACTGATATCCGCCGAAGATCGGAATTTTTATACTATTACCAACGATCTAGACCACGCTTGTCAAATAATTCGCCACTTCTATCGGGTGTATCACTCCAGCCGTTTTGTGGGAGAATCCTTTGTTATTCGCCTTAATCACGAACTAAGCGGGGAACAGATCGAACAAATTAATCAAAACTTCGGCGATATCGTAGTTAAAGGGAAAATCGAACCCAGTCAAATTCTAGAACGAGAGGATCGGGATTCCAGTTACCATTTACCTCGTCTAGTTTTTTACTTTAACGGCAAGAGTTACGGACGCTTGTATCAATTAATTAATCACATCAACGATTTAAGTCCTGTAGTTGCCCTCGAAGAGCATCCCGAGAAAAAATAAACCCTAGGCTAGAGTTTCCGGACAGTATCCTAACCCCTTAGTAAATTGTTGCCGAAAAGCCTCTATATCTTGCTGATCCGGGGTACCATGGGAGACGATCGCCACTTGGTAACGACGCATGACATCAATGGGAGATTGTCCCGTTTCCAAACTCCAAAAAACCATCTGGAGACGCATTTCCGGTTGATAGGGAATCCCTAACTCATTCATGTAGGCGCGAAAATCCCCGTGTTGGCAAGGAGTAAGCATTTGATTAAACTTTACCTTGACCACCCAACCGTTAATCTGATGAATAACCGTCATGACGGAGGAGGGTAGATGAGTCATCGATCGCAGGTATTCGGTGACTCGTAGCGTTAAACTAGCGTTAGCAAGAAAATAGAGATAGTCCATATTGGCCGCTGGGATGTTGGCTAACAGTCACGATTAGTGTTATATCTCTAGTCTGACGATAAACCGTTCCAGATACCAAGGGGAGAAATCCCCGATTTAGTGAAGTTCGCCTGGGTAGAATTACCCAACTTTTGCGAAGATCTTTATGATGATAATGACGATGATCCCTGACCAATCACTCTCCAGCTACGATTATCACCTTCCTCCGGAGTTAATTGCCCAAAACCCCGCAGAAACCCGAGACAGTTCCCGTCTTTTGGTGGTAGATTCTCCCAATAGTCATAATTTGGCTATTTTTCGGGATTTACCCACTTGGTTAGAGCCGGGGGATTTGTTGGTTCTCAACGATACCCGCGTGATTCCGGCCCGTTTATTTGGACGTAAAACCACCGGCGCACCCATAGAAATATTACTATTGGAAGAACAAGATAACTGTCGTTGGTTATCTCTAGTAAAACCAGGAAAACGCTTTAAAGTCGGTTCAGAAGTCCTTTTTTATCCGAAAACAGGGCGAACGGAAAACAAAGAAAAATTATGGTTAGCGAAAGTAGTCGATCGAGATCTGAACACCAGTGGTCGTCTGCTGGAATTTCAACGTCATCCCAGACGCAGTTTTTGGGATATGTTGGAGGAGTACGGTCATATTCCTTTCCCTCCCTATGTCACTGAATCGGAGGCGGAAGAAGACCGTTATCAAACAGTTTACGCTGATAAACAGGGTTCTGTGGCGGCTCCTACGGCCGGATTACATTTTACTCCCGAATTATTCCATAAGCTCGCCCAGAAGGGTATAGATACCACCTATATCACCCTTCATGTGGGAGTGGGAACCTTTCGTCCCGTGGAGGTGGAAAATATTACAGAACACCTAATGCACCAAGAATTTTTAGAGATTTCCGCCGAAACTGCCGAAAAAATTGCCCAAACAAAGGCTAGAGGTGGCCGGGTTATTGCCGTAGGAACCACGGTAGCTCGCGCCTTGGAAGGGGCAATTAAAGAAACTAAGAGCGATAAATTAACCGCTTTTCAGGGAAAAACCAATTTATTTGTCTATCCAGGTTATCAATGGCAAGTTATCGACGGCATGATCACTAATTTTCACCTACCCAAGTCCAGTTTGATGATGTTAGTCAGTGCCTTAGTCGGACGGGAAAGACTATTGGCATTGTATCAAGCAGCTATCCAAGAACGTTTCCGTTTCTATTCCTTCGGTGACGCTATGTTAATCCTACCCAGCGCCTGCAGCGGTAATCAGTAAGTAGTTGGACAAAATTACATCCAAACCCCAGAAAGAAGGAGAGCCAGAACTGCGGAAAGGGCAACAGGAAAAAGGGAAAATATGTGTGAACGGCCCGCTATCGAACCACCTCTAGCCTGTTGTCTATCCTAACCAAGAAATGAAAAGAAAAGACATTAAAATCGGTCGCCGCTATTCTAGCAAACCCCTGCAAATATTTTTAATTATTGCCTTCATCGTCGCCGCTCCCTTTGCTATTTTTTATCTTATTGCCTTGGCTTATCTTTGGCAAGGCGATCAACTTTTGGCCGCGGGGGAGAAGGAATCGGCTCTGTCTGCTTACCGAACAGTTTTATCTTTTGACGAAAATTCAGTCCAAGCCCATATAAAAATCGCTCAGGTCTTGCAAAGTCAAAAACGCTACTCTGAAGCCTTACAAGCCTATGATCGTGGCTTTATCGTTAATGATAAACCACCGATGGAACCCTCCCAAAGTAATCATTTAGTGGCTTTGGGGGATATCTTCGCGCAGGAGGAAAAATGGTCAGAGGCGATCGATGCTTACCAAAAAGCAATTATCATTAAACCAACTTTTAAAGGGCAATTTCAGCTAGGAAAAGCTCTCTATAGTTTACAACGTTGGGACGAGGCGGCGAAAGCTCTGCAAGCAGCGGTTTTTCTCGATCCTAGTCAGGGAAAAGCCTATTTTTATCTGGGAAAGGCCTACAGTGAACAGCAACTCTGGCCAGAGGCCAGTTATGCCTATCAGCAAGCTCTAGAATTGATACCTAATCAGGGTGAAACCTACAAAAAATTAGGCGAAACCCTAGCAAAACAGGGAAAATGGCAGGAAGCAGAGCAAATATATCGACAGGCTTTAATTTACGCTCCTAAAGATGGGGATATTTATAATTATCTGGGCAAAGCTTTAGCGGAACAGGGAAAACTAGGGGAAGCGATGGCAGTTTTTCAACAAGCGCGCCAAATTAGCCCCAAAAATGCCAAGATTTACGAAAATCTCTGTTATACCTATATCAATAGCGGTCAGATTGATGAGGGTCTAAATTGGTGTCGGCAGGCCGTAGAAATTGATCCCAATTTATCAGAAGCTAGATTTGTTTTACAGGAAATCCAACGAGGTCGATTAATTCACGATCATCCCGAATTATTAAAAATGCCAGAGATAATTCCCAGTGTTAAGAGTGATCCTCTGGTGAATTTAAAACGCTCAATTGTTAAAATTGTCATTCGCGGCAAAAATAAAAATGGTATCGGCACTGGTTGGTTATTAAAAAGAAATCAAGACACAGCTTGGATCTTGACTAACCGCCATGTGGTGACGAATTCCCGTCAAGAAATCGATGGAGGATTCCGCGTTTTTGTGGAGTATTATAGCCAACCACCCCAGGGAAAAATTCGCAAACGTTCAAAAGCTAAAATTCTCCACACTACCCCCCCTAACGACTGGCTCGATTTAGCAGTATTAGAGGTAAAAAATCCCCCCCCAGATTTAAAACCTTTAGCTTTAGCACCCCTACCAATTGCCCCTAGTCAACCGGTAATCTCAATCGGTAATCCTTTTAATCAAAAAGATTGGACTGTCAGCAAAGGCACGGTTAATGATAATAACGAAAAATCCTTAAGTTTATCCATGTTTGTCGTTTCTGGACAGTCGGGAAGTCCAGTTTTAAACGATAAAAATCAAGTGGTGGGAGTGATTTCCCAAGCGAGTTTATTTTGTGATAATCCCTCCACTCCTAAACCACTAGAAAATGCCGTTAGATTGGGCTGCGGTTTAGCTATTCCCATTGATAGAGTGCGAGAAAGGTTAAGGGAGTGGGGAGCTTTTTCAGTAATCAGTAATCATTAATCAGTGGATAGTGGATAGTGATCGATCACTGATAACTGGTCACTGATAACTGATAACTGCTATGCTACTCTAGGCAGAAAACCATTCGATCGAGAACACCGTGGCTAACCAAGAAGCAACTTCCCCCGCTATTCGTACCCCCTTATACAACCTAATTACCCAACAAACCAGCAAATTTACCCCTTTTGCGGGTTGGGAGATGCCGATACAGTTTAGCGGCCTAAAAACCGAACATAATGCTGTCCGCAACGGTGTCGGGATGTTTGACATTTCCCACATGGGCAAATTTATCTTAACTGGAGATAATCTGGTTCAATCTCTCCAAACCCTAGTTCCCTCTAATTTAGCCCGTTTAAGGGCAGGAAAGGCGCAGTATAGCGTTTTACTTAACCCAGACGGTGGCATAATCGATGATATTATCTTTTACTACCAAAGCGAAAGTCAAGGCGTATTAATTGTTAACGCCTCAACCACCGATAAAGATCGAGAATGGATTTTAGGCAATTTGGAGGGGTCGGGGGTCAAATTAAAGGATTTATCCCGAGAAAGGGTCTTAATTGCCCTGCAAGGACCTAAAGCAGCCACAGTTTTACAGCCCTTGATCGGGGAAAAATTAAGCGATTTTGGCCTATTTAATCACTGGGAAAGTCAGCTTTTCGGGGAAAAAGTTTTTATCGCCAGGACCGGTTACACGGGAGAAGATGGGTTTGAAATTATGGCCACTCCTGAAATCGGACAGCAACTTTGGACAGAATTCTTAAATTTAGGGGTGACTCCCTGCGGTTTGGGGGCGCGGGATACCCTGCGTTTAGAGGCAGCTTTAGCCCTTTATGGACAGGATATCGACGATAGCACGAGTCCCCTAGAGGCTGGACTAAATTGGTTGGTTCATCTACCAGAAAAAGGCGATTTTATCGGTCGCAATGTCCTTGAAGACCAAAAACTTAATGGTGTCAATCGGCTCTTGGTGGGATTGCAGATGTCCGGCAAACATATCGCCCGTCACGATTATCCGGTAGTATTCGCCGGGGAAGTGGTGGGTAAAGTTACCAGTGGCACTTTATCACCAACTTTAAACACAGCGATCGCTTTAGCCTATCTTCCCACACCTTTCGCCTCGATCGGACAGGCGATCGAAGTGGAAATCCGCGGCAGCACCTACCCCGCTACCGTCGTTAAAAAACCCTTTTATAAAAGTAAAAAGTAACGTAACTACCGAGGTCTTGACAAATTAGGAAAAAACCAGAACGTCCCCCTTGAGAACTTGAGTAAAAACTTGTTTGTTCCTTGTTCCTTCTTAAGTTTGTCTGTTGGGGAGGCTGAGAACTATTCTGAGTATTTAATCCCAGTCTCCTCTCCAGCTCGGCTATCTTTTCCCGCAGAGCTTGATTTTCCTTCTCTAATGCTTTAATTCTGTTGGCTTGTTCTTCGTAAGTCATGGTTGACATTCTAACGCCTTTTTTCTCTACCTCGGCAGTTACGATTTATTCAGCAAACCCTAAATAGCAGTAAGGTTCTTGACGAGAGATAACCATTAAAAAGAGGTAAACTCTCAAACGCATCTACTGCTTATCGGCTCTCCTCGTTTCTGTGTGGAAGGAAGAAGAATAGGGATAATTTTCCAGAAATATACTCTTCAAAGGAAGCATCTCACCTTTGTAACCCCCAAATCAGGTTTTATGTCAAGCTATTTTGAAAGCCTTGCTAGAAACCAGTTTTAGAGACAAGTATAATTACTTACTTGCATAAATGAGATGCTCCCCTCTTCAACTCTTCAAATCCTTGCCGTCGCCAAGACTCCTACGAATGATCAGCACTGATGATCGCACAAAGTCGAGAAGAGCCGTTTATCTTCTCCCTTAACATCCTAAACTTCCAGAAGAGCCGCTTATCTTCTCCCTTAACATCCTAAACTTCGATTGTCACTGCTGAAACTTACCCATATACTTGTGAACAAGTTACGACTATAGAGTAGATGCTAAAGTTTTCCCTTTAACATTTCTCTGGAAAATCCCTTGAATAATTGAATACCTTGGCTTATATACCGTGATTTTATCAAGGTTATTTTAAGTGCAAATGAGATAGTTGTAATTGCTAAACGACAATAAATCATAAGCTTTCGGGAAATACCGAAAAAAGACCTAGCTAGATTCCCTCGCTCCTAGGATAACCAGATAGTTATCAAACACAATTGTTGTCCTCAAAACAAGGAAAAAAATGACGAAAACTCAAAGCGATAAAATCGCCCATCCTATAGCCGTTGTCGGAATGGGTTGCCATTACCCCGGTGCCAAACAATTAAGCGAACTTTGGGAGAATATTTTGGCGCGTCGTTGTCAATTTCGCCAGTTTCCCGATCAACGTTTACCACTCTCGGAATATTATGATCCCGATCCCGCCACTCCCGATAAAACCTACGGAACACGCGGGGCCTTCATTGATGGCTTTCAATTCGACTGGATTAATCGTCGAGTTCCCAAAAAAACGGTCGATGGAACCGACATCGTGCATTGGTTAGCCTTAGAAGTAGCCGACAAAGCGATCGAAGATGCTGGGTATCGTCGAGATACCGTTCCCACCCAGAAAACCGGGGTCATTCTCGGCAATTCCTTAACTGGAGAACATACTCGCTCGAATGTGATGCGGTTACGTTGGCCCTACGTACGAAGAGCCTTGCGAGCCGCTGCCGAAGTCAAAGGACTTTCTGGAACAATTGTGGAAGAACTTCTCGAAACAATGGAGAAATTCTATAAATCCGTTTTCCCACCCATTACCGAAGATACCCTTGCTGGAGGACTGTCCAACACCATAGCCGGACGAATCTGTAACTTTTTTAATTTTGACGGTGGTGGTTATACTGTCGATGGTGCTTGTTCCTCCTCCCTAATCGCCGTTGTCACTGCCGCCAACGCTTTAAGTAATGGCGATTTAGACATGGCCTTAGCCGGTGGCATTGATATCAGTCTCGATACCTTTGAATTAATTGGTTTTGCCAAAACCGGCGCACTGACAGCTCAGGATATGAGGGTTTATGATCGCCGAGCCAGTGGTTTTGTTCCAGGAGAAGGATGTGGTTTTGTTGTCCTCAAACGCTTAACGGACGCACAGGCCGATGGCGACTACATTTATGCCCTGTTGGACGGCTGGGCGTTGTCCTCCGACGGCAAAGGAGGCATTACCGCACCCTCTAAGGTGGGACAGTCCAAAGCCCTATTAAGAGCTTACGAAAAAGCCGGTTATAGTCCCCAGTCTCTTCATTTTATTGAAGGACATGGAACCGGAACCCCCGTAGGCGATCGGGCTGAAATTGAAGGGGTAGCCCTAGCCATGAACGCCTCGAAACCTGCCCCCCCTCGTTCCTGTGGCATGACTTCTTTTAAATCCCTAGTTGGTCATACGAAAGCGGCGGCTGGGATCGGGGGTTTCATTAAAGCGGTCATGGCGGTTAATCAGCGGATCGTTCCCCCGACCGTTAACTGTCAAGAACCGAATCCCGTTTTCGAGGAGAGCGCCCAATGTTTATATCCAGTGCAACTAGGGGAAGTCTACCCAGAAACGGAGATTTTACGGGCGGGAGTGTCGGCGATGGGTTTTGGGGGCATTAACTCCCATGTGACCCTTTCTTCCGGCGATCCGGCGACAACTCGTCTCAAATCTGGCATAGCCGAACGGGCTTTATTCGTGTCTAACCAAGATACAGAGTTATTTGTTTTTGGGGCGAATTCAACGACAGACCTCTTCAAAATCGTCGAAAAGCTGAAACCGCAACTAGAAGGCATGAGTTTGGCAGAAATGCCCGATTTGGCGGCTAAATTGGCGCAAGAATTACCTGAACACTGCTCTACGAGGGCCGCCCTGATCGCAGCAACTCCCAGGGAATTATCCACAGGACTAGATCGCCTCTCCCTACTGCTCATAGAGTCCTCCCTTAGAAGCGGAGAAATGCGCGTCTCTCCTCAAAAAGACCTTTGGTTAGCCGAAAAGGTGCAACGAACTAAAATCGGCTTTCTCTTCCCTGGCCAAGGTTCGCAACGTTTAAATATGGCGCGGATGTTGGTGGAACGTTACCCCTGGGCGCAGGATTTTCTCTCCCAAGCCGATCAATGGTTGCAAGAAGCGGGATTGGTGCCGATCGGTCCGGTGATCTACCGTCCTCTCGATCGAGCCATCAATCGCGAAGAAGTGGAAAATTGGTTCCAAGCCTTAACCCAAATCGCCCCCCAAACGGTTTGTTTTGTGTCCTTACTATGGCAGAAATACTTACAGCGATTAGGAATTAAACCGGTGGCTGTGGGCGGTCATAGTTTAGGAGAATTAACGGCCTTCCAAGCGGCGGATTGCTATGACGAAAAAACTTTAATTTGTTTCGCCGCCCTCCGGGGACAGGTGATGACGGAGAGTAGTTCCACTACAGGAACAATGGCCAGTTTAGCTTGTTCCCGTTCTCAAGCGGAAGACTTACTACGAGGAGTCGCGGGATATGTGACGATCGCCAATTTAAATAGCCCCACGCAAACAGTGATTTCGGGTGAGGTCGATAGTGTTTTGGCGGTTCTTGAAAGGGCTTTGGTGCGAGGGATTCAAGGAAAAAAATTACCCGTCGCTAACGCTTTTCACTCGCAAATGGTGGCGGCGGCGGCGGAAAAACTTCGCCAAACTTGCTCTTTTGCGGAATATCCAACGCCGAAGTTGTGGTTAGTATCTAGTAAAACAGGACAGCAAGTTTCCCAAGTAATTTCTCTATCAGAACACTTCGCCGACCAAATTACTGCACAAGTTGATTTTATTTCTCTATACCAACAGATTGCTCGTCAATGTGACTTCTTGTTGGAGGTGGGTCCAGGAAAAGTTCTTTCGGGATTGACCGCAGAAATCACTGAATTTCCCCTCTGTTTGCCCCTAGAATCTCAAGTGGGTAATACACGGGATCTGAATACAGCAATTGCGGCGATATTTGTGCAAGGAACTGGTATTAATTGGAATTTTTTCTACGAAAATCGGTTAATTCGTCCATTTATTCCAGCGTCAGAACGCCTGTTCATTGATAATCCTTGTGAGCGTTCCTTCGATTTCGAGCCTGAGGAACTCGATCAAATCATCCCTTTTCCACTTCAAACCACATCTAAATCAGCTTCTCTAGAGAACTTACCTGCTTTATCCACAGAGGAAATCAGTGATCTTCTCAGTCATTATTTTTCGCAACGAAGCTCATTTTTAGCCGAATTAATTCGGGCTGATTTAGAAAACCTCTCTTTCCTGTAAACCTATTCGCTGGATGATACCATGACTCACGAAAAACTTTCTCCCAACGAACAAATGAATGAGAGAATTTTGACAATTCTCTCAGCTTATTTTCAGCAAAGGGGTTCCTTTCTCGCTCAAGTAATCCGCGCCGATTTACAGTCTCTAGGCAGTAACTTTAAGCCTTCAGATATCCCGAACAATGGGAAAAGTCCGGCCCATTCTTTTTCGGCTCCGACCCTAGAGAATCCTACAATAAAACCACCGGTTATGATCGATTCCGCTCCCGGGAAATCTGTCCCCACCGAGGCTAACCAACCTCCTGCCAATTTAGAAACTCAATTAATTGTCTTAGTAGCGCAGAAAACGGGATTTCCCGAAAATACTATTCACCTAGGAGCAAGACTGCTAGATGACTTAAATTTGGATTCTATTAAGGGAGGGGAATTAATTGCCGATTTTGCCAAGCAGTGCAGCGTAGCGGGAAAAGTGGATCCGACCACTCTAGCGAACGCATCGCTTCAAGAAATTCTCGAAGCCGTGCGAGAAGTGATGCCCACCCCAATGGAGTCTTCCACTCCCAATTCAGTAGTGACCATAGAATCCGGAAAGGATGTGCAAACGATTTCTCGCCTCTTGCTAGAATTAGTTGCAGGAAAAACGGGGTTTCCGGGGGATAGTTTGTCCCTACAATTGCGCTTACTGGACGACCTGAACTTAGACTCCATTAAAACCGCGGAATTAGTGGCGGAAGCGGCGAAACAGTTGGGCGTTGCCGGCCAGATCGACCCCGCTCAGTTTGCCAATGCCACCTTGGGCGAAATCGCTGAGATTTTAGCCAAACATAGTCAATCCCCCGGGTCGGTCACTCCTTCCCCCGCCCCAACCGCTCCCTCTCTAGCTTCTAGCTCTTCTCCTTGGGTTCGTAACTTCGTAGTAGAATATTCTCCCGAAGAAGCGATCGAGCTGCCGGCAGAGGAAAGAGAAAACTGGGAAACCGCCAATTTATTTGCCTATGACAATTGGCCAGAAGCACACATTCTCATCGTCGCCGAATCGGAAGAAACGGATTGGGTGCAGATGCTGGAGAAGCACTGGCAAGACAAGGGTGCGATGGTCGAGAAGATCACCTACGAAGAAATGGCCCGGCAAGGAGGGATTCAAAACCCGAAATATACGCACTTCCTGGGAATTTTGCCGCAAAAAGCGCGAGAGCATGGCAATTCCTCGGAGCGATTACTAAGGGCTATGTCTCGCCTCAGAACGATCGCAACTCCCCTCAGTGCCAAGCAATTAGAACGGGAATATGTCACCGTCGCCTATCTTCAATTCGGGGGAGGTCACTTCGGTCGTTTACCCGGAATGAGCAATCTGGAACAATGCGGTACGATGGGCTTTGCCGCTAGTCTGCATTTAGAGCGGGCAGATCTGAAGGTACGGGTGATTGATTTACCCAACCAAAACCCCTCGCCCGCGTTGACCGAAACCATCATTGGTGAAATCGGACGCAAAGAAGCCTATTTAGCCGTGGGCTACGATGAACAATCGATCCGTCGCCTTCCTCGCCCGAAAGTACAGGATCGCACCCAATACACTTGCCGTTCCCTATCTTGGTCAACGGAGGACGTGGTATTGATTACCGGTGGTGCCAAGGGAATTACCGCCGAATGTGCCATCGCTTTCGCTCGACTCACTGGAGTCAAAACCGCCCTTGTGGGGCGTTCTCCCCATCCCCAAGATGATCCCCTTGATGCTAGTGCGCGCGAGATCGCCCAAACCCTACGGGCGTTTGCGGAAGAACGGCTGATCTGTCGTTACTATTCCTGTGATGTCACCGATGCGATCGCTGCCCGAGAGCTAGTTACTCATGTTCGCCAAGAGCTAGGGCCGATCACCGGTGTGATTCATGGTTCGGCGTTAAACAAACCCCGTCGGGTGGAAAATTCCACTCTCAGCGAGGCCAAATCGGAAGTAGCCCCCAAAGTCTTGGGCGTTTTGAACCTAATGGAAGCCTTAGAAGAAATGCCGCCGCGACTTTTTGTCGGATTCTCCTCCATTAGTGCGGTTTTGGGATTACCCGGGAATACTTGGTATGGCTTTTCCAATGAATCCCTCGACCTTTTACTTCGCAACTTTGGCGAAAGACACCCAGAAACGTCGGTTTTGGCGATCGCCTTTAGCGTCTGGTCAGAAGTGGGCATGGGGGCGCGCATGGGAACGGTTCGGAATCTCAACCGGATGGGCATTGAGGCCATGCCCACAGAAGATGGAGTGAATCGATTCTTAGAACTGATGTTTAAAGATCCCGGGGATTCTCAAGTAGTGGTCACGTCCAAATTGGGCGGCGTGGAAACCATGCGACGAGGTTTTGATACATGGCGTACCCATCGTTACGAACCCCCCGCCTCTTTCTCATTTATCGAGAATATTCACACCATCGAATTGGGAGTAGAAGTGGGTTTCCGCACCCGTCTTACCCTCGCTCAAGACTCCTATGTTCGGGATCATATCTATAAAGGTTCCTATCTTTTCCCCACTGTCTTCGGTTTAGAGGCAATGGCTCAGGCAGCCTTCTATGTCAGCCAAAAAACGGCATTTTCTCGGCTTCGTCTGCAAGATATCCGCTTAGAGCGACCGATCGTTGTCGATCCCGAACAGGGAGTAGAGATCGAAATTTGGGCGCGAGTTCTCGAAAAGAAATCTCCTCTTGAGCCGCTACAAGTGCGCGCCGAAATCCGTACGGAACGGACAGGGTTTACCATCGCCCATTTTGCCGCCACCTTGATTCTCGACGATCAAAGTGCCGAAGTTCCCCTCTCCACGGTAACTGTACCCGATCAACCCCTAGATCTTGACCCCAAACAGGATCTTTACGGTTGGTTGCTCTTTCAAGGAACCCGTTTTCAACGACTAAAAAATGTCTATCGTCTCAACTCGAAAGAATTCCTATTCTCCACCCAAGTAGGCGGCGAACGAACGGAAAAAGAAACCTTCGATCGAGCCGATGGACCGTTCCTCCTCGGTGATCCCTACTATCGCGACTCTCTTCTGCAATCAGTACAACCGATTATCCCTCAAGATATCTGTTTACCCATCCGCATTGATCGCATTGATCTATACCAAATTCCCCGGAACCAATCCTGTTTTGGACTAGCTATCAATGAAGGACGCGAGGGCAAAGAGTATCGTACCACTGTCACGGCAGTCAACAAGCAGGGGGAGGTTTTGGAAAGGTTAGAAGGTTATCAGTTAAGGATTCTAGAACATCGAGGCGACAATCCCACGGCGGAGGAAATCGCCAATCCTGGTCAACGGGACGAACGGCGATTACAAGAACAATTGAAACAGTCGGCCGAAGCTTTCGGGATCGATCCCCCAACCCTGGCCCTCACCTATCAACCCGGGTTACAAAATTTACCCAGCAGTGAGCGCCGACAACAGGAAGTTCCCTTATTCGCCAAAACAGTCGGAAATTTCCTCAATCCTTCCTAATCATTCCGGGAGAATGGTGCGAAAAACGTCTCATTCTCTCCACCTAGTTTCGGAGAATGTTTCAAGATGGGCAAATTCAGACAAGATACGATTACTTCCGCCGTTGATTCTTGGGAACCAGGGAAAACGATGAAAGCACCGCTATATTCGATCACTTCTGGAACAACTCTTCCCCCGGGGATTGATGGTTTACCACTCCCTCAAACTCCTGAAATTCAGTGGTTAACATCAGGTCAACCGATTCTGCAAGGAGCGGGAGTGGAAAATGTCGGGGTTTCCCTATCCCATGATGAGCAATTCTGTCTCTGTGTCTCCGGTTATGGTCGGCAAGGATGCGATATCGCCCCCATTACTCAACGAAGTCCCCAAGATTGGATCGCTTTACTGAGTTTTAAACGAGAACTTCTACTTCAACAATTACTCGCTCGAGGAGTAGAATCGATCGACCAGGCAGCAACTCGCATCTGGGCTGCCCTAGAAGCTCTCCGGAAAGCTACCCAAGCCATGGACATCGACTTAGTTTTAGAACGATCTCTCGGAGAAAATGTTTTATTTCGAGGTCTCGTTGCCGGTCAGTCTTTATCTGTGCTTACCTTTCCGGTAAAACTTACCCGCAATCCTCAAAGAATGGTAGCGGTGGTGGTCAATTCAACCCCCATTTCTTCCCCTCCCCAAACCACCGTTTCCACTCCCTTGCAAAAACTAATCTGGCGCTGGCCTGTGGGTTACAAGGAAACGGCAACCATTAGCCAAAATGTTTATTTTTCCTACTTCTTTCACTGGATGGGACAAGTACGAGACCGGGCAATTCAACCGATCCGTCATACCTTGGGGGAATATCTCAAAACGGGACGGTGGGGAATGGTAACCAATCGTAGCCAAGTAGAGATTTTTGGAGATTTAGGACTACAGGATCAAGTAGAAGTTCATTTTTGGGTGCAGGAAGTTTCTGGATCAACTGTTAATTTTGGTTACGACTGGTTTCGGGTGACAGAGCAAGAGATACAAGCAAAAATTGCCCATAGTACTTTAACCATGACTTGGACAGAAATTTCTCCTAGTCAAGGCTCAAAAATTCACCCCCTACCTCAGTTTTTAGGAGATTTTATGGCGGGTCTTTATGAACCGATTCAAACTTCGCCAGTTCCTTCTCTTTTCTCCCTGGGCAAGGAACTCTACCGCGGCCATTACCCCCGCGAGAAAGGAAAATTACTCCGGCAAGAATCCTTTCTCACCTCTTTAGAAGAAACGGATGCGATCGGAAATATTAACTTCGCCATCTATAGTGATTGGCAAGGTCGTTTACGTGACCGTTTCGGTTACTCCCTAGTCCCCGAATTCTATGGACGTTCTGGCCAACGAGGAGAATTTCGTTGTCTTCGTAGTCAGATTGACTATTTACGAGAAGCTCTCCCTTTTCAAGAAATTCACGTTTCTATGCAACTGAGGGCTGTATTTGAACGGGGAATGACCTTAGGTTTCGAGTATTTCCGTCAGGATGCGGCGGGTAATTTCCAGAAACTTGCCGTGGGAGAACAGGATGTAATTTGGCTTCTTGCCGATCAACAAGGTCAATTTCAACCCAGTTTTTTACCTTCGACTATTCAAGATGCTTTCTGATCCGATCACTAAATTTCTTGGCCGAATCTTTCTGGGAAAAAATCTAGCGAAGTTGAAGTATTCCCTAAATCAGTTTTTTTCTATCTCTTGAGCGTCTATATCCAAGCCACAAAAGTTTTTTAAATACTAGGAGTTGTTACCGTGAAAAATATGTCTAATCGCCCTTACGATGTAATTATTATGGGGGCCGGGTTAGCTGGCCTTTGTCAAGCTCGACATCTCATGCTCAAAATTCCTAATATTCGGATCGCTATGATTGATCCTCGTCCCGAAAATCGGACAGAAAAGGATCTAAAATTAGGAGAATCTACAGTTGAAGTAGCGACACTATTTTTTGGCAAAGATTTAGGATTGTACGAATATTTAATTGAAAATCATCCCCCGAAATATGGTCTTAATTTTCACTGGCCCAAGCGAAATGAGCGGACAAAAACTATCGATGATTACTTTCATATCTGGGCAAATCGGCAACCGGATTTAGCTTCGACGCAACTAAATCGCCCAAAATTTGAACGGGATCTACTGAAAATGAATCGGGAAATGGGCGCAGATTTTTATAATGGCCGGGTAGTGGATATCGATTTGACCCCGAATGATCAACTACATACCGTTAGAGTTAAATTACCAAACGAGTCGATCGAGTTACAGGGTAAGCATCTTGTAGATGCGGCTGGAAGAAGATTTTTAATCGGCAAGAAAACTAATAATATTAGTTTCGACTCTAAGGATTTGTATGGGGTAAATACCGGTTCGGCCTGGGTTCGGGTTCAAAATGTTGATCGAACAATTTTTCATTCTGGTTACGACCCCACAGGAGCAAGCTGTAGTCATTACTACGCCACCAATCACTGGTTTGGTAAAGGTCATTGGTTATGGATGATTCCCACCGATATAGAGACAATGGAATTATCGATCGGTGTGATTCACCACCATGATTATATTTCCAGTGAAAGCCTCAATAGTAAGGAAAAATTCTATGAATTTCTCAAAGCAAACCATAATATTCTCTATCAATTGGTCACCAGTGCCGAAAATATTGATTTCCACTACTGGCCGAGGCTAGCTCACACCAGTAAAACCCTATACTCTCCCGATAATTGGTATGTGATTGGCGATTCTGCTTGTATTTTCGATGCTTTTTATTCTCTCGGATCGACAATGATCGTATCAGCGATCGATAGTATTACGGAGATTATTCGGGCCAAGTTAGCCGGAGAAGTCAACGCGGCGGAAAAATGCCAAGCCTACAATCAATTCAATCTGACCCTGATCAACTCGATTAATCTCTTTATGCATAACCATAGTCGTCACTTGGGAGATGCCAGTATTATGAGTTGGCGAATTTACTTTGAAAACATGATTTGGTTTGGTATTTTGATCCCCATTTTTGTGGGCAAATGGCACTTAGACTTAGAGTTTATCCCCCAGTTCGTCCAAACTTTCCAAACAACCCTCAGAAGTCTAGTTTATGAAATTCACGATCAGTTCGATCAACTGGTGGACCAAAAGAAAAATATCGGCTTAATGGATTGTTACCGTAGTGATCAACTGATTTGGGACTATCACACCCCTAAGCGTTATACCCACGCCCTCGAAAATGCCCAATATGAACCAAAACAAACCAGCGTATTTACCAGCATGAAGAAAACCTTCTTCTATCTGACCATTTGGTATCTAAAACTGCAATGGAAAAGTGGCGGTCTGTCCCAAGTTTGCCACCACCGTTCTCTGGGGACAATGGCAAAATTATTGACCACCTCTATTTACATTGGTCTGGGAGATATTATCTATAGTTTAACCTGGAATCATGGCAGCGAAAGCCAATCGATCGCCGAAATGAGACAGGCTTTTCAAGAGTATCAGTATGGGGATACCCTTCAACCTTGGATAGTCGAGGGAGTAGATACTAAATCTCTGGAAGTGGAAGCGGAAAAAGTTCCCTTGCAAGTGTAGATATTTCCTGGGGGAAATTACCCCATTTAGACAATGTTTACCCCCCGAGAAAAAGCTAATTTCTTTGCTCTCTCTCTCATCAAAAATATCCCTGCTCTTGTTCAATTATCCAATCTTAGGAGGAATTATGCGACGTATTTTCATCACTGGTGCTTCTAGTGGCATTGGTCAAGCTTTAGCGATTAAATTAGCGCAAGAGGGTCATATTTTAGGATTAGCAGCCCGTCGTCAAGATAAGCTAGAACAGGTTGCCCAACAAGTACAGGCAGCGGGGGGTAAGGCCTACCTTTATCCTCTCGATGTGCGCGACCGTCGCCAACAATTCGAGGCGATCAATCATTTCGCCGGGTTAGGGGGTTTAGATGCCGCCGTAGCCAACGCCGGATTCGGCATTACAAAGCCGATTTTGGCGACCAGCGAGGAGGAGTCCCGAGAATTATTCGATGTGAATCTCTTCGGTTTACTCTACACCTTACAAGCTAGCGCTCCCCATCTTCACGACGGTGTTTTTGTCGGCGTTTCTTCTGTCGTTGCCTATGCTTTGCCCACAGGTTACGGGGTTTATAGTGCCTCGAAAAGCGCGGTTTCATCCCTACTCACCGTTGCTCGCCGCGAGATGGGCAATCAATTTAAAGTCGTTTTGGTGAGTCCTGGGGAAACTCAGACAGAATTTTGGCAAGTTGCCCAAAAGCGTTCCGGGTATTTAATTGATGGTCGTTCTCCAGTGCCGATGGCTTCGGCCGATACGGTGGCGGCAGTAATTGCCCGAGCGATCGAGTGTCCCCAACCGAATGTTTTTATGAATTGGACAGAGCGTTTATTGCCCATCCTACGGGGTGCTTTTCCGGCGGTTCTGGAACATCATTATCGAGTAGTTGAACAGCATTAAATTCCCTTTGGAAATCGGGGGTACCCCTGATTTCCTCCCTGACTTTTTCGAGTGAAATTTTGAAACTCTGGAGAACGTAGAACGATGAATTCCCTGCTCGATCGAGTATGTATTATCGGTGCTGGTGCTTCAGGCATCGCAGCTTGTAAGGTCTTAAAAGAGCGAAGAATTACCTTTGATTGTTATGAAATGAGTAACCGTGTGGGCGGCCTTTGGGTCTATAACAATGCCAATGGTTTATCTAGTGCCTATCGCTCCCTGCATATTAACACTTCCAAACAACTGATGCAATACTCCGATTATCCTTTGTCGGAGGAGTATCCTAATTTCCCGCATCACAGTCAAATCGCTCAATACTTTGATGATTATGCCGAGCATTTTGGCCTTAAGCCCCATATTCATTTTCAAACAAAAGTCGTTAAAGCTGAACCTCTAGAATTGGGTGGTTGGCAAATTACTCTCGACGATCAATCGTGCCATAATTATCGGGCTTTAATTGTTGCCAATGGACACCATTGGAATCCCCGTTGGCCTAACCCGTCTTTTCCTGGAGAATTTGAGGGCAAACAAACCCATAGTCATTACTATAAGAGTGCGGAAATTTATCAGGATAAAAATATTGTTGTAGTCGGTTTTGGCAATTCTGCGATGGATATTGCCGTTGAAGTATCTCGGATTGCTCGAAATACTTACTTATCCGTAAGACGTGGCTTTCATATTATTCCTAAACACGTTTTAGGAACCCCTCTTGATCTAGCGCCAATTCCCCGTTTTTTACCGTTCTCCTGGAAATTAAAAATTCAAGCTTTTGCGGTGAAATTGCAGGTGGGAAAATTAAGCCAGTATGGTCTCCCCGATCCCGATCATCCTTATATGCACGCTCATCCTACTATCAGTTCCGATATTTTTTCCGCCCTATCTCACGGACGAGTTAAACCGAAACCCAACATTCAAAAGTTAGATGGAGATGCAGTGATCTTTGTGGACGGAAGCCGAGAAAAAGTGGATGAAATTATCTATTGCACTGGCTATAACGTGAGCTTTCCTTTTTTCCGTTCAGAAGTGATCGAGGTTAAAAATAATGAGGTACAACTATTCCATCATGTTTTTCACCCTCACTATCGCGATTTATTTTTTATTGGCCTATTACAACCGATCGGTCCGGTTATGCCGATCGCTGAATTACAAAGTCAGTGGATTAGTCAATACTTATTAGGAGAGTACAAGTTGCCCGATTCTAGGACAATGAAACGGGAAATCTTCCAAGAAAAAGAACAAGTTCGTCAACGTTACGGTTATTCAGCCCGTCACACAATGCAAGTGGATTATGAGCCTTATATTGCTCGTGTAAAAAAGGAGATGAAAAAGGGTTCTAGAGGAGCGGCACCTCTGATCCAGTCTGAAGCCAATTCTTTGTTACCTGCCCACATTGTTAGCACCATCAGCTAAATTTTCTGTTCCACTGTCTCTGTTTACTCCTGTTCTCGGTAATTGTCATGATCAAAACCACTAATTCTGTTCGGCAATTCGTTTATGATGTTGTGATTATGGGTGCTGGTTTTGCGGGCGTTTGCCAAGCCCGTCACCTGATGCTTAAGGTTCCCAATATCAAGATCGCTTTAATCGATCCTCGTCCAGAAAATCGTAGCGATAAGGATCTAAAAATTGGCGAGTCAACGGTAGAAATTGCTAATTTATTTATTTGTAAAGAGTTGGGTCTTTACGAATACATGATTGAAAATCATCCTCCCAAATTTGGCTTAAATTTTCACTGGCCGAAAGATTCTCACAAAACCGATACCATCGAGGATTACTACCATATTTGGACGAATCGACAGCCCCCCCTTGCCTCTAGCCAAATGAATCGAGCTAAATTTGAGAGGGATCTGTTACGAATGAATAAGGAAATGGGAGTTGATTTTTATAATGGTCGTGTCGTTGATGTTACTATTCATCCCGGAAATGATCCCCATCAAGTCAAGGTTAAATTGCACGATGAAGTGATTGAATTAACCGCTAAACATTTAGTAGATGCCGCTGGTCGTCAATTTATTATCGGCAAAAAAACGGATAATGTTATTTTCGATCCAGAGCATCTTTGTGGTGTAAATACGGGTTCGGCATGGGTACGGGTTAAAAATATTGATCGAACTCTTTTTCACTCTGGCTATGATCCAGAAGCCACATCCTGTAGTCACTACTATGCCACTAATCACTGGTTCGGGCAAGGTCATTGGCTATGGATGATTCCCACGGACACAGACACTCAAGAAATTTCGATCGGAGTTATCCATCATCATGAAATTATTCCCGCCGATTATCTAAATCAAGAACAGAAGTTTTACGCATTTCTCAAAGCTAATCACAAACTTCTTTATGATTTATTGATCAGTGGAGAGAAGATCGATTTTCACTACTGGCCGAGAATCGCTCACACCAGTAAGGAAGTTCTTTCGGCAGATAATTGGTATGTGATTGGGGATGCGGCTTATATTTTCGATGCTTTTTATTCTATGGGTACATCCCTGACCACTTTTGCCATCGAAAGTGTTACTGAAGTCATTCGATCGAAGTTAGTAGGAGAAGCAGATGCCGAGGTTAAACGCATCGCTTACAACCAATTTAATCTCGCACAAGCGGAAGGAGTGAATCAACTTATGCGCGATCACAAAACTCAACTCGGCCATGCCAGTATCATGAGTTGGCGAATCTATTTCGAGTACATATGGTGGTTCGGAATTTTGGTACCCCTGTATGTGGGAAAATGGCATCTCAATGTTTCCTTTATTGAGGGATTTGTCAAGATTCATCGTCAGACAGTCAATTCACTGTTTGTCGAGATTTACGGACAATTAAATCAATTAGTGAAACGAAAAGCTAACCTAGGCTTACTGGATTGTTATCGAGGGGATCAGCTACTAGGTGACTATCAACCGCCAGTCCATTTTGATAGCTTTCTAGAAAATGCTCAATATGAGCCTTTTCGTAGTAACATCTTTACGAGCATTAAGTACACGCATTTCTATGCGGCGATTTGGTATCTCGTTTTTCAGTGGAAGGGGTTTGGTTTGGGAGGAGTAATAGCTCCTAAACATCTCTATCACTTCCTGCGACTCTTGCTATTGTCAGGAGTCGCCTCGTTTGGAGAATTTTATCATCGATTAAAGATGAAAAAAATTCCTCACAATCATCAAATTGCTTGCACAACTGAGGAATTTAAACATTATCAATATCAATCTTCTTTAAACCCTTGGATCTAGACGTGTTTATCAAGGGTGTTTTCTAGGAATAGGTGCGGCTAGAATGAGCGAGTAATATGATTAATAGCCACCTATTTCTTTGCTGAAAGTTCTCCATTCCTGCTCTTAATAATTACTCGGAAAAAGTCATGTTTACCTATGAAGAAATTCACCAAGGAGTCAAATCGTTAGGGCTAAATCTGACCGAAAAAGAATTAGCATCTCTACAGTCTGGCAATCTAGTTTCGTTAGAGCAAAGACGCCTAAGTGAAATTGGCTCTATTTTTATCCTTGCTGCTGCTCTTTGTCCTCTCAATTCAGACCAAAAAAGAAAAACTCCCCTATTTCTCGATATTTACGCTTCAGGGCAACCCGCATCTAATCAACAAGGTATCCCGGTTTATTGCTGGTCAAAAAAACCATCCGAACGAGCTTGTCTTTATCTATTTTTAGCCAATGGAATTCCTTCTTGTCAGATCGTGGTCACTTTTTATCAATTGCCAGAGGAAATAACTTCCTAAGGAATTGTTTTGCTCAATTTTAATAGCATTTCTCAGAAAATGTGTTTTTATTTATTTCCAAAAACCTTAGGATATGTCCACAAGTAAAAGGTTATCTGTCTCACTTATTTCTCGTGAATATTGGTTAAGGATAAATCATGAATTGTACTCTTTCTCTCCGAACAATAACCTTTCAAGCTTTTAGGATTGCTTCTCTTTCCTTGCTCTGTGGGGGAGTAATGCAATCTTTGGTTCAAGCGAGTAGCTTTAACATTGATGAAATCTATGTTTTTGGTGATAGTAACGTAGATATCGGTCGAGTGTATCAGGCTACCGGTGGAGCATTTCCACCGGCTCCCCTGTATGCCGAGGGACGTTTTACCAATGGCCCAGTTTGGGTGGAGTATCTCGCCCAATCTCTGGGATTAACGGTTAATGCCGCCACCAATTTTGCTTTTGGCGGAGCGAATACAGGGACGCTGAACACGATTAATCCAAGTTGGCCAGGAGTCCTCACGCAAGTCAATCAATATCTTAATAGCGTAACGGTCGCCGATCCTCGGGGATTATATATCATCGCTGCCGGTGCTAATGACTATGTGTTTGGCGGCATCACTGAGCCAGTGGTGGCGGTGAACAATCTAGAAATTTCTATTCGCGCTCTTGTTGGTATGGGGGCCAGCCAAATCATGGTCAGTAATCTTTTCGATTTAGGAAAAGTACCTCTTGTGCAAGGGACTGGACGAGAAGCGGCTCTCAATCACTTCACCACAGAGCATCGAGAGCTGCTATTTACTCGAATCAACCATTTGCAAACAACCTTTGGATCCCAGGTGAAAATTATGACTCTAGATTTCTGGGATAGTTTCAACCAATTACAAGCCAATCCCGCTCGTTTTGGGTTTAGTAACGTAACAGAACCCTGTCTAGTCACTAATCTGGTTGTGAGTGTTTGTAGTGATCCCGATAGTTACTTTTTTTGGGATCAACTCCATCCCTCGACCGCCGGACAAAGAGCAATCGCCGCCGTTGCTCAATCGAGCTTACAGTCTACCCCCGAACCAGCTACCCGTGGGGCTATATTCTTCTTTTCTGCCCTTGCTTTCATCGGTCGAATGATCCGAAAAAATCCCTAACTCCCTCCCCGTCGGCCTTTGTACAGTCTCGATAGTTTCCTGTTTTGCCCTTATTTTTTGGTTAGAATCAACTAAACAATGGTTAAATCTGCATTTTTTGTGAAACCTAGAGGCTGGATAACAAGTGTTGCTGTCATTACAGTGGCTATATTAACTGGTTCGAGTGCTACCTATTTTCTCATGCGTTTTCGAGGGAATAGCCCCGCTCCAGCGGCGATTTATTCGCCATCGAAGATTAGTCCCACTGCCATCTCCGCCAGAGGCTATGTCGAACCTAAGGGAGAAGTGATTAAAATCTCGGCCCCTGCTTTCATGGAGGGAACGAGGGTAGCCCAACTTCTAGTAAAACAAGGAGATAATCTGAAAAATGGTCAAATTATCGCAATTTTAGATAACCATGAGCGCCTTCAAGCCGCTTTAACCCAAGCCGAAGCCCAGAGGAAAATATCCCAGGCCCGTTTAGCACAAGTTAAAGCGGGGGCAAAACAGGGAGATGTGGCCGCACAAGATGCCCGTTTCCAAAAAACACGAGCGGAATTACGGGGACAGATTGCGACCCAACAGGCGACCATTGCCAGTTTAGAAGCGGAGTTACAAGGGGAAACCTCGGTCCGAAAGGCAACTATCGAACGAATTCGGGCCGAATTAATCAACGCACAAACGGATTGCCGTCGTTATCAAACCCTGTACCTAGATGGGGCTGTACCGGAGCAAGAACGAGACCGCTTTTGTCTACAAGCGGAAACCATAGCTAAAAGTTTACAAGAAGCGGAAGCGAATCTGAATCGAATCGAGCGCACCATGAAGCAACGTATTCAGGAGGCCAAAGCCAATCTCGATCGCACCCGAACCACCCTCGCTCAAGAGATCAAAGCCAATCAAGCGGCTTTAGAAGCGGTCGCCGAAGTTCGTCCCGTCGATGTCCAAGTGGCCGAAGCCCAATTAATATCCGATCAAGCCTTAGTAAAACGGGCCCGAGCCGAATTAAACCTAGCCTATGTAAAAGCACCAAAAAGCGGTCAAATTCTGAAAATTCGTACCTGGCCCGGGGAAGTTGTCGGCAATGAGGGGATTGTTGATTTAGGACAAACTGGGGAAATGTATGTTCGCGCGGAAGTTTACGAAACAGACATTCAACGGGTGCGCATCGGACAAACCGCTACAATTCGGAGTGATGGTTTAGCTGGAGAATTAACGGGAGTTGTTAGCGAAATTGGTTTACAAGTGGGCCGGCAAAATGTTCTTGGTACCGATCCAGTCGCCGATGCCGATGCCAGGGTAGTGGAAGTGAAAATTCGCCTTACCCCCGAATCGAGCGCCCAAGTATCTGGCTTAAGCAATTTGGAAGTGACGGTAGTAATTAAGGATAGCAATGCCCAAAATCAAGGAGAAACCAAGTGAATAAGCGAAAATTATTCCAGAAACGAGGCACTAAGTTGGCCACGGCTTGGCTACAGCTAAAGCATCAAAAAGTTCGTCTACTGGTGGCTCTTTCAGGCGTAATTTTTTCCGTGGTGATTATTTTTATGCAGTTGGGGATTCGCGATGCTCTCTTCGATAGTGCCGTTCGTTTCCATCAAAGTTTACAAGGAGATATTTTTTTAATCAGTCCTCGCTCGACTGCCTTAATTGCGATGGAAAGTTTCCCAGAACGACGACTTTTACAATCACTTGCTTTTGATGAAGTCGATTACGTTAGCCCGATTTATCTCGATTTTGCTCAATGGAAAAATCCTAATACTCGTAATTATTGGCGTAATATTTTTGTTCTTGGTATTAATCTGAGACACCCCGTACTCAATTTGCCTGGAATTACCGAAAATATCGAGAAATTAAAAATGCCTAATACGGTATTATTTGATCAGGGTTCTCGTACTGAATTCGGGACAATTGCCCAAGATTTTCGCAGGGATGGACGGGTAAGCACGGAGTTAGGAAATCCCAACGGAAATCGAAAGGTTAATGTGGTGGGTTTATTTCATTTGGGGACTTCCTTTGGCTCCGATGGAAATTTAGTGACTAGCCATATAAATTTTTTACGAATTTTTGACAATCGCCAGAAGGGCTTCATTGATGTGGGTTTGATTAAACTAAAACCGGATCAAGATATTCAAAGAACCCTAGAAAAACTCAGGAAATACTTCCCAAAAGATGTTCGAGTCTTGTCGAAAAGCGAATTTGTTAACTTTGAAAAAAAATATTGGCAAACTAGCACGGCGATCGGGTTTATTTTTAACCTGGGAGTTGCTCTAGGAATTATTGTTGGTGTAGTGGTAGTTTATCAAATTCTCTATACAAATGTTTCGGAACATCTTTCAGAATACGCCACCCTAAAAGCGATGGGCTATCGTCATAGCTATCTCTTATCAATGGTTTTACAACAGGCTTTTTTAATTGCCATTCTCGGATATATTCCGGGTTTTTTGATCGCTAATATTCAATATGAGTTTACTAAAAATGCCACCTTATTACCTGTCAATATGTCCCTTGATCGAGCGGTTTTTGTCTTTATCTTAACCTTAGTCATGGCCTTTGTTTCAGGAGCCACTGCTGTTAAAAAATTGCAAGATGCCGATCCAGCCGATATTTTTTAGAAAAAAGAAACAAATATCTATACCTCATCTCAAGGAAAGAGGCTGTCTATGGACGTTATTGATATTCAAAACCTCAATCACTATTTCGGTCAAGGAACGCTGAAAAAACAAGTTCTTTTTCAGATCAACTTAAAAATCACAGAGGGAGAGATCGTTATTTTAACTGGCCCCTCTGGTTCCGGAAAAACAACCTTACTATCCTTAATTGGTGGCCTACGCTCTGTTCAAGAAGGAAGCTTACAGCATTTTGAAAAAGAATTACGGGGGGCTAGTGAAGAACAATTAGTCCAAACCCGCCGTCAAATTGGTTATATTTTTCAAGCCCATAATTTGTTACCCTTTCTAACCGCAAGACAGAATGTACAAATGTCGATCGAGCTTCAGGAACATCTCGGCGGGCGGGAAACAGAAGAACGCGCTGCTTTGATATTAGAAGAAGTCGGCTTAGGACATCGGATTGACTATTATCCAGATAGCTTATCCGGGGGACAAAAACAAAGAGTAGCGATCGCGCGAGCTTTGGCTGGTAATCCCCCATTAGTTTTAGCCGATGAACCAACGGCCGCCCTCGATAGTAAAACGGGACGAGACGTGGTGAATTTGATGCAACGTTTAGCCAAAGAACAGCGCCGTACTATTGTACTCGTCACCCACGATAATCGGATTTTAGATATTGCTGATCGCATTGTTCACATGGAAGATGGACGCTTGTGCGGTTGCTAATAGCCATCTAGAGAAAACTCAGAAAAAGCGCTCCTCAGCTTTTCGGCTAAGACTGGGATACCTCCACCGATAGATTCTGACACCAAATCTGTTTTTAATTGAGGAAACAACTTTTTTGTCTTAGCCTTAGTGGGAAGCTATTATATTTTCATGCTTGGCGGTGCCAACTTTGGCATCGAGAAGATTTCCTGAATCCTGAAAATGCAATCCCTAGACTTTACCACCCTCAGTGCCACTTGTGCCGAAATTGCCGCCCCTTGGCTGCCGGCTAGACTAGAACAAGTGTATCAAATTGATCGCCAAACCATCGCCCTCTATTTACGAACCTTTGATCGCAAGGGATGGTTAATTATTTCTTGGCATCCCCAAGGAGCGCGGCTGCACATTGGTGATCCACCGCCAAAAGTCCCTGATACCTTCACTTTTAGCGATCAATTGCGTCATCAACTCAATGGTTTTGCCCTGACAAAATTAGCATTTGTTGCCCCGTGGGAAAGAGTCATCGATCTGCAATTTGCCAAACGTCCCGATGATCCGGCACTGTGGCATTTGTATATAGAAATTATGGGTAAATATAGCAATGTGATTTTAACTACGGCTGACAATCAAATTGTCACCGTTGCCCATCAAGTCAATGCCACCCAGTCCAGTATTCGCACCGTACAAACGGGACAAACCTATCAACTACCCCCCATTTTATTAGGAACAAATCCCAGTTTAGAAGAATCCTTGAGCAGTTGGCAAGCCAGAGTTAGTTTAATCCCTAAAACTATCGAAAAACAGTTAGTTAGTACCTATCGTGGGGTTAGTCCCGTCATCGCTCGATCGCTGTTACAAAAAGCCAAAATTAACCCGAAATTAAACACGGATCAGTTATATAATAATGATTGGAAAAAGCTCTTTTCAGCTTGGCAAGAATGGTTAAAAATCCTTGAAAATAAAACCTTTCAACCGGGATGGACAAGCGAAGGTTATACAGTTATCGGTGGGGAAATGCTGGCATCAGCTAAAGATGTCCAAGAATTATTAAACCGTTATTATAGCGATCAAATTAATCAAGAAAGCTTTCGACAACTACAGCAAAAATTAAACCAAAAAATTACCTCTTTACTGACTAAACTGCAAACTAAAACGGCGGTATTTCAAACAAGACTAGCAGAATCTGCTCATGCTGATCGCTATAAAGAGCAAGGGGATTTATTAATGGCCAATCTACAGCAAATACAGCAGGGAATGACTAGCATTACTTTGGCGGATTTCCAAACAGGAAAACCTGTCATTATTCCTCTCGATCCCGAAAGAAATCCCGTGCAGAATGCCCAATATTTGTATAAACAACATCAAAAATTAAAAAGAGCGCGGTTAGCGGTGGAACCTTTATTAGAGGAAGTGGTTAGTGAAATTAACTATCTCGAACAAGTGCGATCGAGTTTAAGTCAACTAGAAAATTATAGCAGCGGCGAAGATTTACAAGCATTAGACGAGATACAAGAAGAATTAATCCAACAAAAGTATCTAGAAAGCAATTACCAGCGTAATCGGACGAATAATAAAGAATCCGAACCCATGCGCTTTACTACTCCCTCTGGAATAGAATTGTGGATTGGCAGAAATAACCGTCAAAATGATCGGCTAACTTTTCGTAGCGCCAGCGATTACGATATCTGGTTTCATAGCCAAGAAATCCCTGGTAGTCACGTTTTACTGCGTTTAAGTCCCGGTACAGTTCCAGAAACCGCCGATCTGCAATTTGCTGCCGATTATGCCGCTTATTATAGCCGCGCTCGCCATAGTGAACAGGTTCCCGTCGTCTATACCCGTCCCAAATACGTCTATAAACCCAAGGGCACAAAGCCCGGTATGGTGGTTTACAAACAGGAAACAGTAATTTGGGGCTGTCCTCAGAGGGTTGAGGATTACCGCAAAAAATAATTTTTTACCAAATTGTTTACTTTTTTTTACACAAAATGGGTATTGTCTGTTACAATTTCTACCAGAGAGACAAATGCAGTTCAGGCGCTTGGGAACGCAAGAACTATATTTCCTCAGATTACAACAACAAACAACAGCAAACCAGTGGGAGCAGCCGATAGTCGGGGGAAAAACACCAAAAACCGACTATTTAGGTGATATTAAAGCGACCACTGGTATTTTATCTTCACCTAACCGGTTTTGTAACCCCGTGGTCTTCCCCGTGTCAGATTTTGTAGTCGTGCAAAATTAATTTCCCTCGGTTGAGCGTCAAAACATCTAGGCTTTTCCTTGATCCGGGCAATGTAAACTTTAATTAAGAGAAAGACTTCTAGCTCCGATCCGATGTTACATCAATAATTGAAGCTAAGAAAAAAAGCCTCCCTGACAGATCAACTGGCAAGGTTATAAGGTCAAGTTCACAAAGGAGTAAACCCTGTTAAAGTTACATTCTGTCTCGATAACGACGATAACAGCGATCGACCTGAACGCTCATATTTCCTGGAGTAGAGAACAAGGGAGTTAGCAATTGCAACTAAGGTTCAATGCTTCTCCAACCAGTCTCAAGTTATGAGAGGAAATACCTGAGAATCGGTAAACTGATCGCTGTTTGCGGGTGATGCTAGGCGTTGGACAAAAGCGAGATTATAGAAGGGATCATGGAAACTTGGACACGATCAATTGACATCGAGGAGATAGCAAAACGCCATGGGTCTCCTCTCTACATACTGAACCTCGGTCAGCTTCGTCGGAACCTGTCCCACTTTGTGGAGCTTGTCGGCAGTCCATCTCAGGTTGCCTACCCGATCAAGGCTAATCCGTCGATGGCGATTCTGAATGAACTGGCATCCCTAGGATGCTCCGCAGACTGCTCTTCTAAATATGAAGTTGAGTTGGCACTTTCTTGCGGATTCCCGTTGAATCGGATCACATACAACAGTCCGGCACCCGACCGTCAGCTAATGGTAAATCTCCGCGATGGAGGCTCAACAGTAGTTGCTGACTCCCAAGCTATATTAGATGATCTTCAACATAAGCTTTATGGCAAGGATTGGAGTGGGAGCTTGCTGGTTCGAGTTAACCCAGAAAAACCAGTGGAATATTTCTACAATACTAATTGGCAGGATCTGGTTTCTCACGCCTCGCCCAACAGTAAGTTTGGCATCCCATCCGAGGAATTGCCAGATGCTCTGGCCAGTTGCAAACTACCTATAGCTGGCTTGCATATCCATATTGGAACTCAGATGGATAATGTATCGGCATTTAATAATTCGCTTCAGTTTATTCATCATTTGAAAAACTTAATCGAAGCCGGCTCGAATCATTGCATGAGAAAACTAAATCTTGGCGGTGGGTTTGGCATTGACTTCCATGACGGGCAACAGTTTCCAACAATCCCAGATTACTCATTTTAAGGTTTCATGACATTAAAACCCTTGCACCTAGAGGGGTTAAAATTCTTTAACGAATCTCTAGATCGCTGAAACAACGCAAAATCCTTTCAAAATGAGAATTGCTGCTTGTTACCCGGTATTGAGTACATAGTCGAGCCTGGACACGCACTGGTTGGTAATGCCGTCGCCTTGCTGACTAGTATCCGCGAGCTTAAGCAGATGCGGGGCAGACGTTGGGCTATTGTTGATGTTGGCTCCGACCAGCTAATCAAAGTGACTCTCCTCTCATGGAGCCACCAAATTAGCGATCGCAATCATCGCACCCTGCCTACTCAAGGGAACGATGCCATCGGCGGGCCACTTTGTTTTGCCGGCGATATATTGCTACCATCGACCAATTTAGAAGGCCAGAGTCCTGGGAATCCATTGTTAATCCAACACGCGGGAGCATATTGCTATTCAGTAAGCAATCACTTTAATGGGTTTCACAGGCCCAGGCATATAACCATAGATGAAATGGGTCAAATAGAAACGGCCTACGCTGCTGAGGACGTATTTGCCGATCACAGCTTCTTGGGATTTTCCATGCCGACGCACCCTCCTTCAGAAGTGCTAGATCATGAAATTGATCTCGATATCATTGAAAGACTAAGCAGTGACTATCTCAAGCAGGGAGAATCTTCAGATGGCTACGCATTTACCAGAGTCCAACTCATAGCGCCAAGAACTTTGCAGTTCATGGTGAAGGCGAAGAGTTCTTTAGGGGCGATATCAATCCCATTCGCCGTCCGCATCGCCTCGGATGCCACAATAATTTCAGCTTTGTATCTTGTCGGCAAACAGGCCAAAGATGTTTCAGTTTGGGGAACAAGAACATATTTGAAGTCAGACACGATAATTCGTACCAGCCAGCCATTGAGACTGGTTGTATATATAGCACCCAAATCAAGCCTCCCTGTGGATAAGCATACTACTCACCTATCTCACTGGGACCTCGGCAACGGGAAGTTTAAGGGAGCCTTCCGATTCACTTTATAGCGGTATTCGCTTGAGTGAGATACAGACCATCGTCTTGCCTGGACTGACTCATAACTTGTTGCAGTATACCTCATTCGACTGCATACCGCTATATAATGTATTCGCCAACTCTAAGTGGTCGAACAAAATTAAAGTTAACCGTGAGGCAAGGGAATAACCCAGAGGCAATAGTCAAGGCTCTCAGCTTTATGAATGCTTCTTAATACAAAAGTATTTATTGAGAGGGTTTCTGATCAGATATGGAGCGTAAACTGATTAGGCATCGTCCCTGATTCCTGATCCTGACTGGGGATAACTGCCATGAATTCTACTACTTAGAAAAAATTACCAAGTTTGTGTTGATCCCTCAAGGAGAAATTTTTATGGAAATATCTCGTCCTAATCAAGTAGAATTAACCACAGAAGAACAACAGGAACTAGAAAAGTTGCGATCTATTATCGAACAGGCTAGTGTTGATGGCGTGATCACTCAAGGGGAAAGGGAAAGAATCGCTCTAGCTATCAGGTCTGATGGCAAAGTGACTCTGGAAGAATTAGAGTTAGTCAGAACTTTAATTACCGAAAAAGTGAGCAAAGGGGAATTAGTTCTTGATTATCTTTAAACTCTGAAAAATCACATAAAAAAAAGACGGGGTGAAAACCCCGTCTTTTTTGTTAAGAATTATGACAAATCCTTGACTTGTGATACTAATTGTGCTACTACATCTTGAGCGCTACCAAAGAGCATAAAAGTTTTAGGATTGTAGAATAATTCATTTTCTACCCCGGCAAAACCCGATCGCATACTGCGCTTAATCACGATCGCGTGCTGTGCCTTATCCACGTCCAGAATCGGCATTCCATAAATCGGACTAGCTTTATCATGACGGGCAGCGGGGTTAACCACATCATTCGCCCCAATAATTAACGCCACATCGACGCGCTCAAACTCAGGATTAATATCATCCATATCGTAGAGCTGTGGATAGGGAACATTAGCTTCGGCCAATAATACATTCATGTGGCCGGGCATTCTTCCCGCCACGGGGTGAATAGCATATTTAACCTCAACGCCATTTTTTTCCAACTGTTCAGCCAATTCTCGCACTGCGTGTTGTGCTTGGGCCACTGCCATGCCGTAACCGGGTACAATCACCACAGAACGAGCATAACCGAGCATCATGGCCCCTTCTTCTGAATCAATAGCATGAACCGATTTATCAAGGCTAGAAGTGGCGCTCGCTTCGCCTCCGGCACTAGCACCTGTACCAAATGCCCCAAATAGTACACTGGCCAGCGATCGATTCATGGCTTTACACATAATCTGAGTTAGGATAATTCCCGACGCACCCACCAAAGCACCAGCGATGATCAACATACTATTCATCAGGATAAAACCGACTACGCTGGCGGCAAGTCCCGAAAAAGAGTTTAAGAGGGAGATAACCACGGGCATATCGCCGCCACCGATGGGAAGCACGAATAAAGCCCCGAAAATTAAGGAAAGTGCCACCAAGGTCAGGAAAACATCGATCGAGGTGGGATTAAAAAAGAGATAGACACTACCCCCTAAAAAGGTGAGTAGCAAGAGAATGTTAAAGGGTTGCTGGAAAGGAAAAGTTACGGGTGCGCCACTGATTAATTCCTGTAATTTGGCAAAAGCGAGGACACTACCGGTAAAAGTGACACCACCGATCAATATACCCAAAATAGCGATCAGTATCGAGTCAAAGGCAATATTTTCACCACTTTGCAGTAAACGCCAGTATTCGCCAATGGCAATTAAAGCACTGGCGGCACCGCCTAAACCGTTAAAAATCCCCACCATTTGGGGCATAGCTGTCATCGGGACTTTTTGCGCCGAAACTAAGCCGATAATTGAACCAATCACCAACGCTACGGCGATTAAACCATAGCTGAGGATTTCTTGATTGATTAAGGTGGCAATAACGGCGATTAGCATCCCGATGGCAGCCAGAAAATTGCCTTGACGGGCGGTAGCGGGGGAAGATAATTGTTTAAGACCGATGATAAATAAAATGGCGGCGAGTAGATAGGATAACTCGATCCCTGTGATCAGGGCATTATTCATGATTTAGCCTCTTTTTTCTTGAACATTTGCAGCATTCGATCGGTAACGACAAAACCACCGACCACGTTAACCATCGCCAAAATAACGGCAATTAACCCTAAAATTACGGTTAATTCGTGCCAATCCGTGCCTCCGGCGATGAGGAGCGCACCGACAACGGCGATACCTGAAATTGCATTCGCTCCCGACATCAGGGGTGTATGGAGAGTGGGAGGAACTTTATTGATCACCTCGAAACCGACAAAGGAAGCGAGGACAAATACCACTAAAGCGGTTAAAAGTTGGGCAGTCATTGGTTAAAGAAATAGGGGATGGGGATAGGGGATAGGGGGATAGGGAGAAAAAGCTGATAGCTAAAAAGCCGATAACTGTTCACTGAGGGCGGATTTAATGCGTTGATTGCGGATTTCGCTGGCGTGGGTGACACAGGCGCTATCAATGATGTCATCGGCAAAATCGAGGTTTAAACTGCCCTCTTTGCTGACTAAAAGCTGTAGCAGCATTTGCAGGTTTTTGGCGTACATCTGACTGGCATTGGTGGCCACTGTGGCAGGAAGATTAACGGCTCCGACGATTTTTACCCCATTTTCGATGATTTCTCGTCCCGGTTGGGTGTAGGCGCAATTTCCCCCCTGTTCCGCCGCTAAATCAACGATTACCGACCCCGCTTTCATGGTGGCGATCATTTCTTTGGTAACTAGCAGCGGGGCCTGTTTCCCTGGTACTTGGGCGGTGGTGATCACCACATCAGCCCGCTTAATTGGTTCGGATAGGGCTTGACAAATGCGCTCCTGTGTGCTAAGAGAAACCTCTTTGGCATAACCGTTATCGGCAACGGTATCTTCTTCTAGGGGCATTTCAATAAATTTCGCCCCGACACTCTGCACTTCTTCTTTGACTTGGGGACGAATATCAAAAGCCTCCACCACTGCCCCCAAACGGCGGGCGGTGGCGCAAGCTTGTAATCCGGCAACTCCTGCCCCCAATACCAGCACCTTGGCTGGGGCGATCGTACCAGCGGCGGTAGTCATCATCGGGAACATTTTCGGCAGCTGCACGGCGGCGAGGAGTACCGCTTTGTAACCGGCGAGGTTAGCCTGAGAGGAGAGGGCATCCATGCTCTGGGCGCGACTACTGCGGGGAATTAATTCCATGCTCAAAGCGGTGATCCCGCGATCGGCTAATTTGGCAATGCGCCGGGGTTGACGCAGGGGATCGAGAAAGCCGATGAGGATACCACCATTTTTCAGGCGATCGATCTCGCTATCGCTAGGAGGGACGACTTTGAGAATAATATCGGCAGTTTCATAGATATATTCGCTGTTTTCGCTCAGAGCAGCACCCACGGCACTATAGGCACTATCGGCAAAGTTGGCACTAATTCCCGCCCCATTTTCGACAATTACCTCAAATCCCGCCTTGACTAAACGGGCGACGGTATCCGGCACTAGCGCCACCCGCGCCTCGCCTTGGTCACTTTCTTTGATTACGCCGATTTTCATGGCTGGGTTTCTCCTTAATAAGTCCTTCTCTTGTCTTATGCTATTAGGGTAAGGGTTTCGTTAAATGCGATCAATCCCCTAGTATAATTTCGAGTCAAAATTGCTTTTCACTTCCATCCTAGCTATCCTCACCTTTCTGGCTCTTTTTCGGGCTAAATCTTAGGATTATCTTCAGAATTAAAGGGTTTTGAGCGGCATTGTTTAGATTTTTTATAATGATGAGGTACAAATTTTTTGTTTTGGGGAACGCCGGAAAAGTTAACAGTAGGCAGTTTTCGGTCGTAGATACCAAATCAAACTATACTTCATCTTTATGAGAAAGGCTGTAAGCTATTTCTCAATTCTCCCTGATCGAGATTATAAACTAATAAATTGCCTCGATTCTTTCTGAGGTTTTGACAAAAAAACTATTGTGCTATCCATTAAGAAATTACCTTATAGCGGTATTCGCTTGAGTGAGATACAGACAAAGTCTTGCCTAGACTGACTCATAGCTTGTTGCACTATACCTCATTCGACTGCATACCGCTATAAAGTTTCTAAAATTAATGACAAAGGTAAATCGAGGGGGCTCTTCGGTAATTGTTATGCACATAATTAACTTAAAATAAAATTCGATGAGAGTGAGTACGCCTAAAAGTAGCTGAAATCTATACAGGGAGACACTTACGGCACAAATAGGT
>JAADBR010000010.1 GCA_009995705.1 Microcystis aeruginosa W13-11 | reverse complement strand
TCACCTTTGTAACTCCTAAATCAGGTTTTTATGTCAAGCTATTTTGAAAACCTTGCTAGAAACCAGTTTTAGGGACAAGTATAATTACTCACTTGCATAAATGAGATGCTCCCCTATCTTTCTCTAAAAAAATGGAGAATCACGTTGGAGCTGTTTGGTATTTTATCCATGACTACAATGCACAGCTGGCAAAGGATTAAGCCGCTATCACTACTACCGAATCACCACCGACAACAGAATTTGGCTCTTCGTTACTTGTTATGGTTCGAGAGGGTAGCACAAATCGACTAAATCTTTATCTGGCAAGAGATTTAATTCATTAGTTCGCTCTAGATCAAAAACAATTGACAAAAATCGCCAAATGTCTTTCTCTATAAGGGTTTCATCTCTTATAATCCCGTCGATTGCATAAGACAAACCGAAGAACTCAATTTTCTTTGTTCTATGTTAAGATGTTGAGGGCTTCGTTTTTGGGTCTGATTTACTTTTGTTAATGATCGGACAGTGCCTAATGAGCCTTTCATTGTCGACTCTTGAGGTTGATGCGTTTCATTTTTGAATTGGAGAACCATGTTGAGAAAAGCATTGCAGCAAATAAGATTTTTCATGGGCAATCTAGATGGTCAAACCTTGAGTCCGTCTCAAAACAAGATTATCTTTATTGCCTATCTGATACCAGTTGTCTTAGTTATTTGGTTTATCTCTAAATTTAGCGTAGATGTTCCCTTTAACGATCAATGGGCATTAGTCAGTTTATTTGATAAAATAGACAAAGGTTCTGCAACTTTTGGAGATTTTTTTGCTCCGCACAACGAACACCGAATTTTATTTCCAAAAGCTATATTTGCCTTACTTGCCTTTACGTCACAGTGGAATCTCGATCTGGAAAGATACTTCAATGTTTTTTTGGTAATAATTACGTTCTTTTTAATGTATAAAATAGCAGAGATTAGTTACAATCAAGATAAATTATCCTTTCACTTGTTTAATATATTAACTTGTTTCTTACTATTCTCTTTATATCAAGCTGGCAGTTGGTTATTTGGATTTCAACTTGCCTTTTTCTTAATCAATACTTGCTTGCTCCTAGCCGTTTTTATTCTTAGCTTTTGAATAGCTGAAATTACACCCGTCCAACACTGATTGGCGATCGCGATTTTGCCACCTGTTAAATCTCTTTTTCTGTCTGTACAAATTGTTACTTTTTGAAATGAGAATTGCTGATATAATACTTTTTTTATTGTGTTATTTTTTCTACAGTATTGATTCTCAAAGAACAAAAAGTAACCTCGATATATTACTTTTTTTAAAGAATTTACCAACTGCTTTAGACTACTTTTTTACAATTCTAGGAGCGGGGTTTTCATTTCGCCTGATTCCTAATCTAACTGGACTTTTGCTTTTTACGATATTTTTATTTTTCAATTTCTATTCATTAAGGAAATCTAGATCAGAATTGTTTAGCTATGCAGCACCTTGGTTATCGATAGGTTGGTTTACGATTTTGTTTGCTCTACTCGTTACTCTGGCTAGAAGTAACTTAGGGGTAGAACAGGCTCTAGCATCAAGATATACTACCCCCTTAATTTTACTGACGATATCTTGCTTACAAACGGGTCGATTATTAATGTGCTATCAATCTTCACATTTAGAGCAGAAAAACTATAGAAGGTTGCGTTTTTATACTTTAACCAGTATTGTCTTATTAATCTTGTTCTATAACTCCGTCAACCTAGCCGTTATTGTCTATGCACGTTCTTGGGTAGAAAAAGTATCCCCTGGTAGAAACTGCTTAGAAATTATCCACTATTTAAATGAATCCTTTTATCAAACAGAGGAATCAACTGTAAGCGAATCTCATAAGAAATGTACACGCTATATGGACTGTCCAATTAATAACTGCTTAGAGACCTTAATGCCTAATGCGACTCCTTCCGCTCTAGTTCGTATAAGAAATGGGGCTTTTATTCTTGAAAGGATAGGTTTTCGAGATTTTCCCAAACAAATACAATTTACAGAACCTACCAAGATTTATGGACAGATTGAGCAGCCAATGACAACTGATAAACCCATAACTTTGTCGAGGAGTAGCAAGATAAAAGTAACAGGTTGGGCCACCTTACCAGAACGTAGCCAAACGCCAGAATTAGTGCTACTGTCTTCTGATGGTGATCGCTCATTCTTTGCCAATGCTACTATTGTCAACAAATCTGATAACAAAGTTCAATGGGAAGCTGAGATTTCTCCCCAGTCTCTTAATCGAGAAGAAACTGCGATCAAAGGTTGGGTTTATGACCGAGAAGGTAAACAGTTTGTCAAATTAAATGGTGAGATTAAGCTGAGAATTTCAAAAAAATGAGGCTCTTCTGGTTTCTGTGTGATCAGTTTAACTTACATAGGATCGATCTTTGTGTCCTTTGTGTCTTTGTGGTTCGTTCCACTCACTCGCTAGGAGTAATGTATCTTAGAATGCATTTTACCCACCAAACCGGGGAGAGCCTAGATTTTTCCGATCAACTACAATGGACCCCAGAAGCAAAAGCAAAACTGGAAAATATTCCCTATTTTGTTCGTTCCCAAGCGCGTCAAAGGATAGAAGAATTAGCTCGTCATGCCGGTTCCGATCGAGTTACCGTGGAAATGGTAGAACAGGCTAGAGTAGAATTCGGACAGTAGATTTTTAGCCGCCAATTTGGGACATAGTACGGGTATAAATGCCGGTTGATGTGCCGGAATCACGCAGTTTAAAGTTTATTTCTGCCTTCATTTCTATTAATCCCCGGACTCTTTTCCTGATTTCTGCTGGCGAAATTCCTTGACGGAGGGCAGTTTTTAGGTCAATTTGTCCAGTTTCGTTGAGGAGACAGGGACGCAACCAACCATCGGCTGAGAGACGTAGGCGGTTACAGCGATCACAAAAACATTCCGACATCTGACTAATAAAGCCAATTGTACCCTTAGCCCCCGGAATTTGAAAAACATCAGCTGGACCATTTCCCCGCACTTGACCCTCATTTAAACCCCATTTAGCCCGAATTCGCCCCCTTAATTCCTCGTTCGCAATCCAAGCTTTTTCTTGAAATAAATCACCGTTACCGATGGGCATAAACTCGATAAAACGGACGTGCCAACGCTTATCGATGGTCAAAGCCGCTAAATCTTCCACTTCTGTCTCATTTATCCCCGGAATTACTACCACATTCAACTTTAAGGGGTCAAAACCCACTCTCTGGGCTGCTTGAATACCTGCCCAAGTTTTTTGCCAACGACTCCGGCCGCGATTACCGATAATTTTATCGAAAGTGTCGGGGTCGAGGGAGTCTAAACTGATATTAATCCGTCTTAGTCCGGCCCCATACAACATTTCGGCTAAATTGTCAAGTAAATAGCCATTAGTGGTCAAGGCTAAATCGCTAGTAGCAGATAAAGAGGCGATATCGCGCACAATCTCCACTACTTCGGGATGTAAGAGAGGTTCTCCACCAGTAAGACGAAATTTGCGGAAACCGAGGGGAATAAAGACATTTTCGACTAAAGTAAGAATTTCCTCCCGGGTGAGTAAGTCTTGCGGTCGAACATAGGCCAATTCTGCATCTTCAGGCAGACAATACTGACAGCGAAAGTTACAGCGATCGATTAAACTAATCCTGAGATAGTCGATTTGGTTCATGTTCAAGGGGAAACACTGTTATAAAACTTCATGAATTTATCATAACAATTTCGGCTCGATCGATATCTAGATATCGGGCTAAGTTTCCAGAAAACCGCGGTTACATCTAGATTTTAGTCTATGATGACAATAGATTTGCTCAATGGCAAGAGCTAATAACGATTGGGAAATTTGATAATTTTTCTTGATTGTACTTAAGTAGGTAGGCGTTAAAAATTATCAGACACCCCCCTTATCAAGGGGGGCAGGGGGGATCGAACCTAAAATCGATTTTAAATTTAATTATAACCAACTACTTAACCAAAAAGGTCAGCTAACACCCCAAAGAAATATTAAACAATCCTCTAGATATGGACAAACAGAATACTATCTAAATTGAGCGAGCCAATAATGCTACGATCAAAGATTAATTATCTTGAGATGGTAATTTGTGTGATGTTACCTTTTTTACTACCCATTGCCCAAACTCCCCCTAGTGTAGAAATAATTCGACCGGCGCAGGTGCGTCCTTTGCCGAATCAACTAGATCAAATTCCCGTTTTTAACAGCAATAGTCCCGAATTATTGCTAGGAGAAGGGATTTTGCTTTCGACTTTTCCCCCCCAAGAGAAAAGTTTCCCCTCGGCCCATTTAAATTATGCTTTTCAGGGACGCTTTGATATTTTTGCCCACCATGTAGCGAGGGGGAATTTTCCCGATAATTTACGCACCCTTTATCTGGGTGTATTACTCCACAATCCCAGTCCTAATCCCGTGACTGTTAAAATTTTGCAGGGGGCCAGTTATTTGAGTCAACCCGATGCAGCTTTTATCGATTTACCCGCACAAGTGGAAAATAATCAGGGGACGGTTTTTGCCGGGCCGGGAAGTCGGGTAATGGGGGATATTTTAATGGGGCAGCGTCAGGATATTTTTCCCGATAGGATTATTATTCCCCCTGGGGAGAGTTTTATGGTCTTAAATGCGGCGATTCCCGTGCGCGATTTGACTCCCCCTTTAAACGGTAGATCCACTTATCTTCGTCTGGAAAGTGACGGTCTTCTCTACGCTGCTAGTTTAGCTCTTTATGCACCCCTAGACGAAAATGGGCAGGAAAGACCACCAAATCTGACAGAATGGCAAAATTTGCTAGAAAAAGGCGATTTATCGACTCCGCGCGATCGAGCGCCCACTCCTCCCAATAGTCAAGGACAGATAATTTATGGACGGGTAGCGGGAGTGTCCCAAGGTTCAGCTTGGCCAGCTCGATTGGTCGATCGAGCTTCTTTATGGTTAAATATTCCTGATTCTGGTCAATCTATAGCCTATGGGATTAGCACCCTACCTGGGGGCAAATTGGGAACGGAACAAAATCAAAGTGCTAGTATGTTAGTTCGCTATCCCGATACGGCCTATCAAGCTCATGGTAATTACGGTGTGGAATATAGGTTAAGTTTACCTCTATTTAATCGAAGTGATGAGGCGAAAACAGTGACTATTGCGCTAGAAACACCGATTAAAGAGGATATTATTGGGCAGGGTTTGCGTTTTCTCGCTCCGGCTGCCCCACAAGTGTTTTTTCGGGGAACGGTAGCCGTCAATTATAACGATGATCAAGGACAGGCACAAAGTAGATTTTTTCATCTTGTCCAAAGACGCGGACAAGAGGGAGAATCTTTAGTGACTCTGACTATTCCTCCTGGAGATTGGCGTGTAGTACAGGTAAATTTTTTATATCCACCAGATGCTACTCCTCCACAGGTTTTAACGATTAAGACCGAGTAGAACAAATTTAAAATTGGCCGTTAATGATCGCAATATTCCATTGACCGTCTTGGTTGGTTTCAAAGGCAATTTGGCGACCATCACCGCTAATGGTGGGATTGCGGACGCTTCCTCGCAGGTTAGCGGTTAACAGGGTTGTATGGGATCTAGAACGATCATAAACCATGACATCACTTTTACCGCGTTCGCTGGAGATATAGGCAATTAAACGACCGTCAGCATTTAAAGATGGCTGATCTTGGCTAGAATCGCCACGATTTAGGTTAGGAAGATTAACTAGGCGCTTTTCTTGCAAATCGAATAAATATATACTACGACGACCGGAGCGATCGGAAGCGAAGGCTAAATAGCGACCATCAGCACTATAACTGGGGAATTGATCGGGAGCAAAACTATTTAAACCACCAGCGGGAACTTGAGGAGTAATCAAAAGAGGGGAATTACAGCCACTTATCCCCGATAACAGCCCAAAAGAGGACAAAAATCGCCCCAGCCAGACAAAAAAAATTTTTTCTTTCATCTTGACTTTTGACTCCAAATGTGCTAGTAACTTTCTTCCTTGCCGACGGTTTTGAGGGTAAGTAGTTGATTGCCTTGACTGAGACTATCGGCGATCGCTTCTCGAATCGGTAGGTCAATACTGGTTTCTGCGAGGATTTCTTGGGCTTTTTGCCGCAAATCTGCCCCAGTATCGGCATCTACTTGGTCTAGATCGAGTAATTCTTGCGATAGCTGTTCGATCGAATTCGGGTTAGTCATAGCTCAGGCCCCCAACAAGCTTAATTACACTTTTATTGTATTGTAAAGAATAAGGCTTCTGTTTGTTTTTGATTTTTCTCAGCGATTAAGGGATTTTGACAAGCAATTAACTTTTCTGATGGATAATCTTCACTCTCAAATTCCACTAAGTTCACTTGCTCGAATAATCCTAATTGAATCACTATACACGGCCGCCATTTTAGCCTAAACTTCCCCCATTTGTCTATTTAAGGAATATTACAATAAACACGGGGTATATAAAGAAAAGTTAATGGTTTTATCCATTGATGGATAAGGGTTTTCGGCTATTGTAGTAGATATGTATGGGAGGAAGTTCAGCAATACTACCCAATCAGCACCCTCAAGTCTGACGGTTTAGTGGCAGAGCAGTTTATTGTCAGCATGGCAAGAGGAAAGGCTAGAATTAGAGAAGATTTTAGACTTTAAGAGCAATTACATTTTCTAAGTACTACGGCTATGAGCATCAGCGGTCCCACTAGCCAAAAAGCCTCGTTAACTCAGCTAAATTGCGCTCTCCGGCACTTTACCGACCGACACAAGTTAACCTTGCGATTTGCAGAATATCTCAACGATGACGAGCTTGACCCCCATAAAATCCTATTCTTCTATGGGGATGGTGGCAATGGCAAGTCGCTATTGCTGAAATTCTTATTGGAAAATTGTTGCAAGCGCTTTCCTTTAGAAACTTGGACAGAACTTAAAACCAAAACCCATCCTGAAATTGTTGAGTTTATTAAGACAATTACTGACTGGGAAAGTGACTTTCAATTTGTGCCAGCCGCACTGTTGGATTTTGAGTCCCCAGCCAGGTCATCGCGACCAGAACAACCTCAAGACAATTTTGACGGGCTACTGATTTTGCATAATCAGTTGACAACCAATGCTGCTCGCTTGGGATATAAACTCTCTTTTCCTCTTTATGAATTTTCTTGCATCTGGCATTTAAAACAGACAGGAAAACTTACAAATGAAACTGATATAACTAAGTGGTTTCCTTCACAAGAGTTATTTGTAGTTGGTGGGATTATTAACACAATTAAAACGATCGCTCAGGAGAACAAAGAATTGGCGGCCATACTAGGCTTACCCGGTACCTTAGCGATACTAACAGCCAGCACTTTGAATCTCGTAGCTAAACATTTGGGTAAGGACTTGAATCACTACCTAAACGGTCGAGGACTCAAGCAAAAAGATTTTCAACGGATCACCGATTTAGATCCCGATACGGAATTGATTGTTGCTTTACCTAACTTTTTTGCGGAAGATCTCAAGGTCGCCATGCAAAGAGAGGGCGCTCCTGAAAAACTGGTGCTGTTTTTCGACACTCACGAAGCCTTTTGGGGAGAAGGGCGCAATCAAGGAAGTGCCAGATTTTTCAAGCAGGATGAGTGGCTGCGGTGTCTGTTGTCGCAGTTGTTGGAGTTGCCCCAAATTGTCATCGTCATGGCAGGACGGGAAATTCCTCGCTGGCATCGAGCCAGCTATTGTTCAATTACAGCGGACAAGTTAGAGTGCAAGCAAGTGTTGAACTTTCAAGTAACCGATGCCCTCGACTACCTACAAAGAGTCGGAATTGAGGATACCCAAGTGCAGCAGAGCTTGATTGCCTATAGTAGTTTTGATGGCGATTCCGTTCATCCGCTCTTGCTGGGGCTATGTGCAGATTTAGTCAGGATGGCGCAAGAAAAAAAAGAAGCCTTTACCGCTGCCGACTTTCAATCCGTTTCCGAGACAGGAGAGGGATTCGAGCGGAAATTAGGGATTTTGGTGGAAAGACTCCTGAAATACACAGACAGGGTGTTGGAAGATGCGGTTTATGTCTTGAGTGCCTGTCGAGCCTTTAATGAAGACCTTTACTTTCATCTGGGCGAATCCTTGAAATGCAATCCCTCCCATGCTGCCTTTGACTCGCTCCTCAGTTTTTCCTTCGTCTGGCAGGTAGAACAACAAGGTGAGGGGTGGTATCGTCTTCATCCCTTCATCCGTCGTTTCAACCACGAGCAGAAGCAGGAAAGAACAGAATCTGCCCATCAAGTCTTGGAGCGTTACTATCGAGAAAGGGAGAATCAGGCGGAAGCTCTCTATCATGCTTATTGGCATGATCCTCTGAGAGCGAAAGAGGAGTGGATCGAAGTTTTTGGAAAAGCCAACCAACAGGAGGACAATGAACTATGTCAGGCACTAGCGGAAATCAAGAAAGAAATTCCTTTCTAGACGGTCAAATTGCCCAATTAATCGGGGATTATCTAACTCGCTTGCAGCGATATGAGGAAGCTAGGGAGGAATACCAAGAAGCTAGTGAAGGGTATGAAAATATCTCTCCCGCTTCCCCGGACTTTGAGACAGCCCAAAATAACCAAAAAGTAGTTCTGGGAAAACTTAATCGCTTACCAGGGCGGCAGAAATCCAGTCAAGACTACCGTTTAGAAAAGCTCTTTGCTGTTGAAAAGGAACAATCTCGTTCAGTTTCCTTAAAAAGCCGAGTCAATTTGAGCCAATGGTTGCAAAATGTTTTTGAGGAAAGCTGGCAGACGATTGAACAGCTTTTTGCACCTGGAGAACCCTGTTTTGCCTATGCTTATGCCTTACGCGATCGCGGGGCTGATTTTATGGACTCCAAGACGGTTCGCGATTTAATCGAGACGATTTATACCACTCAGGAGGAGCATCGTCGCAGACAAGCAGCACTGCGCTTGGGAGAGATAGGAACTGCATCTTCTGAGGTATTGGCGGCTCTCACTCACTTGCTAGAGGTAACTCAGGATGAAGAAACCCGTTGGAGTGCGGCAGAGAGTTTATGGCGGCTCGCTCCGCATAACTTGGCGGGTGGGTTGAGGAGAGTTAAAGATTTAGGAATGCTGATCGGGGAACACCCAGTGACTCTAATGGTGGCTGTCTTGCCTAAAACTGACCAAATGATAGCGGTTCTCCTCAGGGTCTATCCGATGCGAAACCAGAAATATTTGCCTGCCCACTTACAATTAGTGGTGCTGGATGAGGCTGGGAAAACCTTTTTGGAAACTGAGGCAAGAGAACTGGACAATTACATCCAACTCAAGTTTAGTGGTTCACCGGGAGAACAGTTCAGTGTCAGGGTGGGACTGGGAGAGGCAAATATTACCGAAGATTTTACCCTCTAGCAGAACTTTCCCCCTGAGAAATTGCTAGGAACTAAAGTACAAGTAAACGGAGAAAGTTTAATCATGAAAACCGCACTAACCGAATACAAGCATATTCAAATAGACGAACGCGGGATACCAATGATTGCAAGCTCGACAATGAAGGTGATTGATCTGGTGATGGCTCAGATGGCTTACGGTTGGACTCCTGAAGAAATTCAAATCAACCATCGCCATTTGAGTATGAGTCAGATTCACTCAGCCTTCGCCTACTATTGGGATCATAAAGAAGAATTGGACGGAGCGATCGCTGCCGATCTGGAATATGCCCAAAAAATGCGGCGCTCAGCGATCGAGTCGCCTTTTGTGGCCAGACTTAAAACACAAGGAATTCTCAAGTGAGCCTCAAACTTTATTACGACAGGTGGTAGCAATGGCTAAGTTAGTGACTATTAAATTGGGAGAAGGCAACTGGGAACAGGGATTTCCCGTTATCCTGCAAATTGCTGAGGAAGGCTCTTCTCCTTCTATCGAAGTTACAGGTAGATTGCCAAGCGCTCCGGAAATTCCCCAAAACTATGACCAATGGCAGTCTAGTTATAGACATTTGCCTGTTGTTGTCAGGCTAACAGCACCTGCTACCCAAATTACCAATGTTTCCACTACCGCCGACTGTCGCCAGACCCTTCAAACTTTGCAAGATAGCCTCAAACGCTGGCTGAACTCGGAGTCGTTTCGCCCGGTGAGAGAGCGTCTGTTAGAGAATTTGAACCGTTCCGAACCTATTCGCTTCATCATTCAAGCTGGGGATGGCTATTTGCGGCGGCTACCTTGGAATTTGATTGAGTTCTTTGACCATTATCCCAAGGCTGAGGTGGCGATCGCCGCTCCTGTCTTTGAAAAAATTGTTAGCCCACCTTCCCCCACCAAAAGGCTGAGAATCTTGGCAATTTTAGGCAATAGCGAGGGCATTGACGTGACGGCAGATAGACGCTTCTTGGAGAATTTGCCAGGGGCAGAGGTGGTTTTTTTGGTAGAACCGCCTCGACAAAAGATTAGCGAACAACTTTGGGAACAACACTGGGACATCCTTTTTTTTGCCGGACACAGCCATACGGAAGGGGAAGTGGGGCGCATTTATATTAATCAAAGGGAAAGTTTGACTATCGGTGAGCTAAAACATGGTTTGAGGACAGCGATCGAAGGGGGGTTACAGTTAGCCATTTTTAACTCTTGTGATGGGTTGGGGTTGGCCAAGGAATTGGAGAATTTGCAAATTCCTCAAGCGATCGTCATGCGAGAACCTGTACCCGATAAGGTGGCACAGGAGTTTTTAAAGCATTTTCTCAAGGCATTTTCTAGGGGTAAATCTTTGTATTTGTCGGTGCGGACGGCGAGAGAACGTCTAGCTGAAGAAGGATTAGATACGGAACTGCCGGGGGTGATGGGGCTGCCCGTTATTTGTCAAAATCCTGCTGCTACTCCTCTGGTTTGGACAAGGAAGAAGAAGCTATCAATACTTTATCAGGGTAAGCTGGTTATCGTTGCTTTAGCTTTGGGGGCTGTTTTACTGTTAATACCAAAAATAATTACAATTACTTCCCCTTATCGGGTCTATGACCCGAATAAGGAACAGTTGAATGCTGACCTTAAAATTTCCTATCCCAAAAACTGGAAAATTACATATCCCAAAAGTTGGCAAGCGATACCTGGAGAGCTAATAAATGGGGAAGTAGTTCAATTTGTTGCTCCAAAAGATAATATATCAAAATCTTTTCCTGCGATGGTTATAGTTAATATTCATTCCTTAGAATCCCCTACTACACTAGATGAATTTACTAAAAAGACGGTCAATCAAATTAGTCAAAAATTTACGCAAGACTTTATTACTAAACCAATCCCCGCTAAGTTGGGTAAGTTAGATGCTATGCAAATTATTTATACTGAACAACAGGGAGGTAAAAAAATTAAAATCAAACAAATTTTGTCATTAACGGCAAATCACGCCTACATTATTAACTATAAAGCGGAATCAGAAAAATTTTCTGAACTTGAGGGAACTGCTCAAAAAATAATTAATTCATTCACTATTGATTAAACGGCTCTCCCAGCTTTGGTGGGTAAAATGTATTCTAAGATACATTTCTCAAGAGCGAGGGGGTGGAACGAACCACAAAGACACAAAGGACACAAAGATCGATCGATCCTATGTCAATTAAACTTATCACACAGAACCTAGAAGAGCCATTAAACTCTGTTTTTGCAGTTAGATTGATACAAAAATGATAACAAATGGGGAAATATTCATGCAAATTCAGATTGCTTTACCTGACAATATTGTATCTTCTCTTGAAGCTAAATGGGGAAGTTTAGAGTGTAGGTTAATGGAAATGGTTATCGTTGAAGCGTATTGGCAAAGGTCGATTAGTGTTGGGAAAGTGCGAGAGTTATTAGGGATGAAAACTCGCCTTGAAGTTGACGCATTTTTAAAAGCTAAAGGGGTAGATTTACCTTACAGTGAAGCTGATTTGGAAGCGGATAGTCAAATCCATGAACAACTGCGACAAGAAGAAAAATTAAAACCCCTATGATTGTGGTTTCAGATACTTCACCGATTTGTTATCTTTTACTTAACTTATTGGTCAAATTCAATAATTTCTATAGTCAAAATCTCCTTAGATTTATTCACAACTAGCTCAACTATTTCCAACCATTGTGAACCTAGCAAAGTTTCTGGAATTTCATCTCCAGCATGAACCGGAATAATAAACTCTTTACCATCAATAATGACCTGACCTTCATAAAGGTCAAAAAACTCCTTTCCTCTAGCTGTTTGCATCTCAATTTGGGAGGCAATTAAAGTCCACTGTAGTGCTTCTAAATCTTGGGAGTTAATCGCCAGCCAACCGGTGGTAAAACCTGTATCTAGTAGCACTTCAAGGGGAAATTGTTCGCCATTAGCTGCTATCAAGTCAATTTCAAAGAGTAACTCTCCATTTTCTCCAAATATGCCTACAATCATATCATGCCACAGGCTCCTGTTTCATTGAGGCGGAAAGTAGTCAATTTAACTTCTGTATTCGCATATTGATGGCGAATTTTTTGCATTAAACCTTCGAGGGTAGGGTCAATTAAATAATCTCCACTATTGGCTTCAATAGCAATAAACCAGTTATAATATTTCTCGATCAATTCTGGACGTATTTGCTCGAAAATCTCTCGACAGCGCCTACCGAGTTCATCTCTTCTAGTTTTGCGTAATGCTAATTCTTGGGGTGAAATGATCGAGTCTGACAAGATTCTTCCTTGATATTTTTGGTGACTTTTGGATAGTTGTTTCATCTTGCTAATGTTGACTGATTACAGGTATTTTAAGTTAAACAAACCAGATTTTTATCTCGCACCAAAGTAACTCATTAATTCTGGATTACACAAATTATACACTAACTAATTAATTAAATCAACTACATTCATGCTGACTTCTACTGAATCTCTTTGAGTTTTTCCAATGCTGTTTGGTACATTTCTATATTATTTTGTTGTTGATAGAGGTCTGCAGCTTTTTGTAAGTCTTCTCTAGCTCCTTGTTTGTCTTTAAGCTCAAGACGAGCAAGCCCTCGATTGTAGTAAACTTCAGCTAATTGGGGATTGACAATTGGTTCTCTAGTCAAAGTAACTTTAAATTCCCCCTTACCTGGGCGGGAAATTCTTAGGGTTACTTGGGTTCCCTTCTTACCGCGCAATAAATTAACTACTTCTTCTAAACTCAGATTAGCGGTGGATTTATCGTCAATTTCTAGCACTTGGTCGCCTGTTTTGATACCTGCTTTGTAGGCTGGTAAATTGTCAGTTACTGCTACGATTGTTAGAATTTTAGTCTGTGCATTAATTTCTGTTTGAACACCAATTCCTGCAATCTCCTGAACACGCAATAAAACTTGGTTATAATCTTCAACAGCTTTCGGATAGTCTTTCAGACTAGCGCGGATTAAGCCCCGAATGTAGTAAGCCTGCAATAAATCAGAATTCAGGTGCAAAGCTTTGTTAAGGTCCTCAATTGCTTTCTGACTTTCTCCCTGTTGAGCAAGGGCAATACCGCGTCTTAAGTATGCTTCGACATAGTCAGACTTGAGACGAATCGCTTCAGTATAATCAGTGATCGCTTCAGTATAATCTCCTTGACTATGGTGAGCATAACCTCTATTGAAGGAGACTTCAGCATTTTCAGAGCTTGCTAGAGAAGTTTCCTTGCTCATTGTTGGGACTTGGGAAGCTGTAAACTCTCCATTTTGAGTTCTTCCTCGGAAATCATGAGCACCAGCATAAATTGAGTAAGTACCCTTTATCGTCTTATTCGGCAAAAATTCTAGGCGCACATCAGTATTTGGAAAACCAGCAGCCTGCAAAGTTCCAAGTATTCCAAATAGCTCTAGAACGTTGTTTTGATTAATAAGTCCCTCAAACACTCCTTCACCATAAAGTCCTTGAGAAAAAGCTATCCGTACTTGAACCCTACGAGACGAACTATCGATCTCAACGATTTCGATAGATATCTTGCCCGGTGATTGAAAGGTAGTATTTAGAGCTGGTCCCTCATATAAAGTAACATTGGCTGGTTCTACAGCAGATGGAGTTCTTTGAAGTTCGGTAATTCTTGCCAATGCTTGCCGAGAAAAAAATGTGTTCCCTTGCTGCCGATAGAGTGCTACTGCTTTCTGAAAATCAGCCAAGGCTGATTGCCTATCTCTCAATTTACTGTAAGCCAGTCCTCTATCGTAATATGCTTCGGCATAGTTAGGATTAAGCTGGATCGCTTTATTGTAGTAAAAGATCGCTTCCTGATTGTCTCCTTCGTTAGAATAACGTCCACCCCAACTATAGTAAAAATAAGCATTATTGGGATTAAGCCGAATTGCCTTTCCTAAATCAGCAATTGCTTCAGCTCTATCTCCCCGATAATATTGAAGAAGACCACGGCTATAGTAAGCATCAGCATAATTGGGAGCAATTTCAAGAGCTTTGTTTACATCTGCTAAAGCACCTTCTCTATCTTCCCATTCAGATCTGATGTAACTTCGCTGGAGGTAAGACTCTGCATAATCAGGGTCAATTTCAAGAGCTTTATTGACATCGGCTAAAGCACCTTCTTTATCTCCTAACTTAGCTCTAACAGAACTACGGTTATTGTAAGCCCAGGGATGAGGATTAATTTTAATCGCTTGATCATAGGCCACAATCGCTTCTTGATAACGTTCCTGCGCTTGTAGTAAAATTCCTTGATATACGCGAACTAAAAAATCCTTGGGATTAAGAGCAACAGCTTTCTCAATAGATGCCAGAGCTTCTGGATATCGCTGTAAATTGATAAGTGCTTCACCTTTTCCTCGCCAAGCAAGAGCAAATTTTTCCTGACTTTCTTGAATGGCTCTTTCAAAAGCTTCAAGAGCTTCTGAATATTTTTCTAGAGATAACAATACCAGCCCCCGCGAATACCAAGCTTGATAAAAATCAGGTTTAATTTGAATTGCCCTGTCAAAGGCGGCCAAAGCTTCTTCATATTGTTCTAACCGCCATAGTTGATTGCCATAATTTAGCCAATTGATAGCATCATTGCTGTTGTTTGGTTTTTGTACTCTTTTGAGTAAAGATAATTTGATTGATTGAGTCTCTGATTCAGTAAGTGATGGTGGTTCAGCAGTATATATCCTCAACTGCGTCGGTTCTATTCCCACCTTAGTTACTAGACTCAAAAAAGTATTAATTGGGACTCCTAGACTATAACCTAGATGCATCGAACGTCCTGATCCAGCTTCATCTACAACGGCTTCTCCGTCTGCTCTTCCGTGAATCCCAATAACGTGTCCACGTATATCTAACACGGGACCACCACTAACCCCCGCTTCAGTGATATTAGTATAAACCAATTCATAACCATAAGTTAAAGAAAGAGAATCTTTGACTGATATAGATCCCCATTCTTTGTTGAAAAGAGTTCCAATGGTAAACAAGCGATTATTTTTTCCATTGGCTACTGTTGAACCTGGCAAACCCGAAACAAAAACTAACCCCCCCTTCTTCTCTAAATCGTGTCTTGCTAACGTTGCTACCTGATAAGAAAGCTTGCTGGTAAATTTCAATACAGCTAGGTCAACACCTGGTAAGGTTTTTACTGTATTTTCATTCACATCCACTAAATATGGTTGATTATCAGGGGTGATAATCTCAAGTTTTTTTCTATCACATTCCTCCGTTTCACGGATAACGTGTTCGGCAGTAAGAACAGTATAGGTGTTGCCTTGTTTGACTATAATTACCCCCGATCCTTTGCAATGTGATGTATTTGGCACATCGATTTGTACTGTAATTTGTTGGGCAATATTGTTAACATCATTAGCGATAGGCGGCAAGTTTTCTTCCGTTGCAGTGGGAGTTCCAGCAGCTAACGCCTCTACTGAGGCATATTGCGGAGCTAATTGAGCAAAAGTCTGTATGGGAATGCCCCAACTGTAGCGGCTCATCAAATCTCGTAGGGCATCAGTAGGACGAGAACCATCTTCATAGACATAAGGATCTCCCCACAGAGGATCGGCGTGAATGCCATTAATGCCAATAACCTGACCCTGACGGTTCAGAATCGGTCCCCCACTCATGCCCTTTTCAATGTTGTTGCTGTAGCCTATCTGGTAGCCTTCCTTAAAAGCTCGTTCCGGCACTAATAAAACTTGTCCTGTCGCCAAAGTAAACCCACTGGGTTGAGATAAATCAGCATCAAAGGGAAAGCCAGCCGCAAAAATTGGCTCGTTGACTGCCACCGTTGCTAAATTGGTCAGGGAAGCCACTGCATAGTCAGCACTGGCACGAAATTGCAACAGGGCTAAATCCTTCCCTTGAAAGTTTACTCCCGCGACTGACGTGGCTTTATGGAAGTTACCGTCAGGAGTTTGGATGCGAGTAGATTTTCCAGGGGCGAGGACGTGCTGGTTAGTCAAGACGGTATAAACCTGACCTTCTTTTTTAATCAAAATTCCCGACCCACCACTATCTCCTGATAAAACTTTGACCGTGATAGACTGAGCCAGCTTTTGTAGTTTTTGTAGTTGCTCCGGTGACAGTTGAGAAGTGACGGTTTGCGCTACTACGCTGGGGACAGTCCAACTGAGAGGAAAACTCTGGATAGGGAGCAACAATAAGCCTGCCATGCCCGTTGCCAGGACTAGAAATTTATAATTCATCAGCTTTTGTCCTCTCCTGCGCTTGTAGAAGGCTAAAACCCAGCTAATTTTACTCCGCAGTGGGGGCTTTTTCCAGAAATTGCTCGAAATCGTAGTAATACTGAGGCGAACCATCTTCCGATTGCACAACGGGTCCTTGAGCGCGAAAACCGACACTCATCATATCTTGAAGAACGCGATCAGGATCGTCATTACTTCTGAGAGTAAATAGGACTTGCAGGCAAGGCCCCCCATATTCCCCCGCGACGCAGATAACCTTTTGTCCGCTCTTAATTCCGTAGGTTAGATACTTGAGAAGACCTTGTTCCGAGGCTGACTGGAATTTAGCAGAAACTTCTTGACAGCGAACCTCAGGGGTATATTTACCTCCCCAGTTTTTCACCCAGCGAATGACGGCAATCTTTTTTCCCGTTGCAGTAAGAGCATAGGTGGTAGGTACACCCCGATTCGTTTCGCAGGAATAGGTATTAGTTTGCGCCTCCCCAGGCTGGCTGCTAATCGTCAAAGCCCCAACAGCCAGCGTACTAGCTGCCAGTAGTGAAGCGAACAATTTGAGTTTCATAGAAATCCCCCTCTGAGTCCAGCGACAACTAGATTCTAGCTCAAAGTCTTTGCTGCGGGTGTTAGCCCAAAGACTTTTTTTGATAATTCTTTACATTTTTCCTGATTGACTTGATTGGGATTTTTTGGCTTTAACTAACGGCTCTTCTCGTTTCTGTGTGGAAGGAAGAAGAATAGGGATAATTTTCCAGAACTATAGTCTTCAAAGCCTTGCCTAGCAAGACTACTAGGAATGATAAGCACTGATTATCATACAAAGTCGAGAAGAGCGGCAAAAACTCACATTGTGACCGTTGGAAGTATAGCAAATCCGTTTTTGATCGATAGTACGATTAACTCCCAATCCAACTTTAAAAACCCAGTTATGAATTGTTTCCCCCCTCTCCTGATCTCCCATCTCCCCGCTTCCCTTCCCCTCTCCCTCAAAAAAATTTTCCCAGAGGTGCTTGACATAACCCTGATGATGAAGTTACAATTGGAATTGTAGCAAAAATGGGATTGTAGTTCAATTGGTTAGAGCACCGCCCTGTCACGGCGGAAGTTGCGGGTTCGAGCCCCGTCAATCCCGTAAAAGTCCGTATTAGGGTCGCCCAAGGACAGTTAATCTGTGGGCAGTAGGATGAATAAACAGGCTCCTACTGCCTAGATTGGTTCTAATTTACCGATAAACCAGCATTAGCTTGAGTATAATCGGGTAATTCAATCTTTACTGGTTGTACCCGCCAGATTTCCTCGCAGTATTGCCCAATCGATCGATCGCTAGAGAATTTACCCATGCGGGCCACATTAAGAATCGCTAAACGACTCCAATGTTCTTGATCTTTATAGGCACGACCGACTCCTTCCTGACAGTCGATATAGGATTGATAATCGGCCAGTAACATATAGGGATCATCGTAGATAAGATTATCCACAAGCGGACGGAATAAACTACTATCACCCCGGCTAAAAAATCCCGAGCCAATGAGGTCTAATACTGCCCGCAATTCTTCGTTATGGTAATAGTATTCTTGGGGATTGTAACCAGCGGCTTTCTTAGCATAAACCTCCTCAGTTGTCAAGCCAAAAAGAAAGAAATTTTCCGCTCCCACCTCTTCACGAATTTCGATATTTGCCCCATCAAGAGTACCGATAGTTAAGGCACCATTCATGGAGAATTTCATATTACCAGTTCCCGAAGCTTCTTTCCCAGCGGTGGAAATCTGTTCGGACAAGTCGGCAGCCGGATAAACCCGTTGACCGAAGGTGGCATTATAATCGGTTAGGAAAACCACTTTTAAACGTCCTCCAATCGTCGGATCATTATCGATCACTTCCGCCACAGAATTAATCAATTTAATGATTAATTTCGCCATAAAATAACCCGGGGCTGCCTTACCACCAAAAATAAAGGTACGGGGGGTAATATCGAGATTGGGATTATTTTTGAGGCGATGATAGAGAGTGACGATATGTAAAACGTTGAGATGTTGCCGTTTATATTCGTGAATGCGTTTTACCTGCACATCAAAGAGGGTACTAGGATCAACTTTAATGCCGACTTTTTTATCGATATAATTGGCTAAATCTGCCTTAATATCGTATTTAATTCGTCGCCAAGAGTCCCGAAATCCTCCATCATCCACATAGTTTTCTAAGCCGCGTAAATCCTCCAGATGCTTAATCCAATTTTCGCCGATTTTTTCTGTAATCGCAACAGTCAAGCGGGGATTACTAGAAACTATCCAGCGCCGGGGAGTAACTCCATTGGTTTTGTTGCTAAACTTTTCGGGAAAGAGTTCATAGAAATCGCGCAGAACATCTTTTTTCAGTAATTCTGTATGGAGGGCTGCCACCCCATTAATTGCCTGGGAACCCACACAGGCGAGGTGAGCCATACGGATGTATTTTTCGCCGCTTTCATCGATTATAGATAAACGGGACATTTTGCCGTCATCATGGGGATAAATAATGCGAATTTTATCCAAGAAACGATGGTTAATTTCGTAGATAATTTCCATTAATCGGGGTAAAAGACGACCAAAAATACTCAAAGGCCATTTTTCTAAAGCTTCTGGCAAAAGAGTATGATTGGTGTAAGCGAAGGTATTTTGAGTAATAAACCAAGCTTTATTCCAATCGAAATGATGCACATCAATTAACAAGCGCATTAACTCAGCTACCCCGACAGAAGGGTGAGTATCATTCAATTGTACCGACCATTTTTGATGAAAATTATCGAGACTGGGGTTCTCGTACAAGTGAATACGAATCATATCCTGTAGGGAACAGGAAACAAAGAAATATTGCTGTTCTAAACGTAGTTCTTTGCCTTGAATTGGTTCATCGTTCGGATAGAGAACTTTACTGATATTTTCCGAGTGAACTTTATTATCCACCGCACCATAATAATCGCCGCGATTAAAACGACCAAAATCAAAAGATTCACAAGCTTCTGATTTCCATAGACGCATAGTATTAGCGGTGTTAACTCGATAGCCGAGAATTGGGGTATCGTAGGGGATTCCTTTGACTACATAATCGGCAATCCAACGACTGCGATAATTACCATTTTCGTCGGTATAGGATTCGGTATAACCGCCAAATTTTACCTCTACTCCCGCTTCCGGTCGGGCAATTTCCCAAGGATTTCCATACTGTAACCACTTATCGGTTATTTCTACCTGCCAACCGTCGTGAATTTCTTGATCAAAGATACCAAATTCGTAGCGAATACCGTAACCAATAGCCGGAATTTCTAGGGTAGAAAGGGAATCAAGATAACAGGCAGCTAAACGACCTAAACCACCATTTCCTAACCCCGGTTCTTCTTCCTGGGCAATTAATTCTTCTAGTTTTAATCCCGATTCGCTGACAGCTTTCTCCACCTGTTCGTAGATACCGAGATTGATTAAATTATTAGCCAAATGGGGACCGACTAAAAATTCGGCTGAGAGATAACAAACGGTTCTGACATCTTTTTTTAGATAGGTTTGTTGGGTGGTTAACCAACGCTGCAATAAACGATCGCGGATGGTATAAGCTAAGGCCATGTAAAGATCGTTTTTGCTGGCTAATTCCGGTAATTTACCTTGAATATAGAGTAAATTATCCCTTAAGGCCCGTCGGATAGTTTCTGTGTCTAATCCCGTTCTGTCGTCTTCGATGATAATCGGACAAACAAAAGTTGACTCTGGAGATGGATCCATAGGAATGTTTTTACTAAAAATTAACTGCTCTCAGTCTAAAATAATCTGTTCTCAAATTTTATCAAGAAAAGCTTAAATTTTGGCTAAGATTAAGGTATAGTAATGATGAAGTTAAGGAGATTAAATTTCAGTTATCGATAGGAAGTGAAAACAGGGGAAAGTTTGAGCAATGCGTGCTTTTGTGACGGGTGGAACGGGTTTTATCAGGGCGAATTTAGTGCGATTGCTTTTAGTCGAAGGCTACCAAGTGCGCGTCCTCGTCCGTCCCCAGAGTAATCTCAGAAATTTGTGGGGTTTAGATCTGGAAATTGTCTGGGGTCATTTAAATGATGAGAACTTATTTAAATTAATGGTCGGATGCGAAGTTCTCTTTCATGTAGCGGCGCACTATTCTCTCTGGTAAAAGGATAGACATCAACTCTACCAAAACAATGTTTTAGGTACAAGAAATGTGCTAGAATCGGCGCATTTAGCGGGAATTGCCAGAATAGTTTATACCAGTTCTGTGGCGGCTATTGGAGTGGGTAAAAAGGGTGAAAGTGTTGATGAAACTTATCAAAGTCCCGCCCATCAATTGGTGGGTTATTATAAAAAATCAAAGTATTGGGCAGAACAGGAAGCATTGAAAGCAGCGCAAAGAGGACAGGATATCGTTATAGTTAATCCTAGTACGCCCATGGGAGCCTTTGATCTTAAGCCTACACCCACCAGCGACATTATTCTCCGTTCTTTGCGGCGAAAAATGCCCGCTTATGTGAATACGGGATTAAATCTAATTGATGTGCGCGATGTGGTCTGGGGACATTTATTAGCTTTAGAAAAGGGCAGAACTGGCGAAAGATATATTTTAGGTCATCAAAACACTTCTTTAAAAACTTTGTTGACAGAATTAGCCGAAATTACTGGCAGAAATGCCACCAAAATTGTTTTGCCTTTTTGGATTCCTTTACTAATAGCTTGGTTGGATGAAAAAGTTCTTCCTGTCTTCGGAAAATCGCCTTCTATACCCCTTGATGGCGTGAAAATGTCAAAACAGTCCATGTACTACGATTCCTCGAAGGCAGTGCAAGAACTGGACTTACCGCAATCACCGATTAGACAAGCTTTAGCTGATGCCGTCAATTGGTTTCAAACCAATGGAGACATTGCTTATTAAGAGGGTGCATCTCATTTTTGTAAATCTACTAATTTGGGATTTTTCAGGGGAAACTTTCTCCTAAAATTGGGCGTTACTTTCGGTTTTATCACTCAATCCAAACCCTAGGACTGTTTCAAAGTCGGCTGAAAATTAGGAAGGGTAGGGAGTGTGGGGGTGTGGGGAGAGAAGGGGAGGCTTTTTTTTAATAATAATGATTTTCTCTCTTGAAAAAACTCCCTCCTGCCTGCTGCCCTCTGCCTTCTGTCTCTCCGACTTCTTGTTTTAAGATGGAAAATGAAACAGCCCTACCGATCCCTCCAATGGTCGGCACTTTTTGGGGGAAAAAAAGTCTAAAAGCCTTATCCAACAAGGTTTTTAGATTTATTCAGCAAGCCCTAAATAGAGCTTGCTAGGGTAAAATAGAGGAGTTTTATCAAGAAATGAAAGAAAAAAAGCAATTAGAAACCAATCAAAATGAAAGACAAAGACAAATAGAGCGTTTAATCAATTCGGCAAAAACTTTAAGATTGTTAATCTTTTATTTGAATTTTTTGGCAAATATAATCTCTTCAAATTCCCTAACTTGAAAAGATTTGATGCCTTTTCACAACTCATTTAGGTTTGCTATATGTTATTGTCTTTGTAAAAAATGCAAGTTGTAGCCGTGCAACCCCTATTTATGGATGTCTGAATGATGCCTATTTGAAACATAAAAATGAATTGGATTCCTTGCTCACTCTACGACTTCAGAAGTTTAATAAATCTCAGATTATGACCATCCAAAGTATAGACAGCCGAAAGAACTGGTGGTCTATACTTTGCTGTCACGACAAGGTAAATGTCTACTGATGGACAGGAGACAATTCTTGCTCTTGCAGAAGCGGAGACATCGAGATTAGTAACAGCCTCCGCAGTGGCAATTTTGACACCTGTATGCCTGTCCTGTGGTTCAAGTGACTATGCTAAAATCGGTCAACTAGAAATGACGAGAAACGATTTTTTCAATAGTCGCCTGGGTATCCTGCAGCAGTTTCTCGCGACTATCTCTAGTATTAGTCAGACTAGGCACGAGATTACGAGCTTGTAAAGCCATGTGAAGTTGTAGTTGAGCCACATACTCACGGATATCTTCGCGGGTTTCCGATTGGTTAGGATGAAACATAGAGAAACTGGAGGGGTCTGTCTAGCTGAGGGGGTCTTGTCGATAACCCCTATACAAGTTATCACAAGAGCTTAGGTTCCCGTCAAGGATTTGCTCCAACTCTACACATTTCTCAACACAACTTATAACAGTCATCTCAAGGGCGAGGTATAAAGTTTTCGTTTTAGGGAGCCCGTCGCCAGTCGTCGATACCAAATTCTAGACGGCAATCCCCAATTTAAACGGTAGCACAGAATCAGTCTTACTCTTGATGGGCAGTGATTCGGTAGTAGTGATGGAGGCTTAATCCTTTGCGTTGCTGTGCATTGTAGTCATGGATAAAATACCAAAGGACTCGCCAACGTGATTCTTGATTTTTTTAGAGGAAATGATCTGGTAGTAGTGCCGTAGCCCTCTTGCTTACCCGGTATCAAGTGTGTAAAATATTTATTAATAAAAATAATTGGAACCCGAATCAGTCTTTAAACCTCTAGCTTAATCATCTGATGGATAAAGGTTTTATACCATTGTAGTAGTTATGTATGGGTGAAGTCCAGTAATATAGCGTTTTTCATCAAGATGGAGTACGACGGGATTGGGCATCATCCCCAGACCACCAGCCAAGCCGCCACTTAACCTGACAGTATATATTAAGAAAAGCAACAAATACTTTACAAACACAACAAAGTATGCAGCGAATTCTAGGATTAGAGACACAACCAAAAATCTGGCATTGGCGGGGATTCAAAATCACCTATCAAAGTGCGGGGGAGACAGGACCCGCGATCGTGCTTGTGCATGGATTTGGGGCATCTTGGGGACATTGGCGGAAAAATATCCCCGTTTTAGGCGAAAAATGTCGCTGTTTTGCCCTAGATTTAATCGGTTTTGGCGGTTCCGACAAACCCGAACCAAAAAACGAGATCGATTACACTTTCGAGACTTGGGGGGCGCAAATTGCCGATTTTTGTCGGGAAGTGGTGGGGGGTGCTGCTTTTTTGGCGGGGAATTCCATCGGTTGCATCGCCATTATGCAGGCTGCCGTCGATCATCCCGATTTTGTCCTTGGGGTGGCGGCGATCAATTGTTCCCTCAGGCTACTGCACGAAAGAAAACGGGGGGAATTACCCTGGTATCGTCGTTTAGGCGCGGATATTGCCCAAATAATTCTCAAAAATAAAGCAATTGGGGCTTTTTTCTTCCAACAGATCGCTAAACCCCAGACAGTGCGTAAAATTCTCCTGCAAGCTTATCGGCGCTCGGAAGCGGTAACGGAGGAATTAGTAGAAATAATCTTAAAACCCGCCAGAGATCAGGGCGCGATCGAGGTTTTCCTCGCTTTTACTGGTTATTCTGGTGGCCCACTCCCAGAAGACCTGCTGCCGATTCTCCCCTGTCCAGCGATTCTGCTTTGGGGTAGCGAGGATCCCTGGGAACCCTTGCCCTTGGGCCAAGAATTAGCACGATTCCCGACAGTAAAACAGTTTATCCCCTTAGCCGGTTTAGGCCACTGTCCCCAAGATGAAGCCCCAGAAATAGTTAATCCGATTTTATTAGACTTCCTGCAAGCTCCTATCTAAGTTCCTCTAGTAACCAGAAGGCCGGGCATTAATCGGCTGTTGGATGGAGAAACCTCGGTTAATACTTTGAGAGGGAACTTGATTGGGGATGCCATTATTGTTGGGCGGCATTCCCTGATTGGGATAACCAGTGACGTTAGGTTGATTGCCGTAGACGGGGGCCTGATAGGGCGGCTGATAATAGTTGGATTGGTTGATAGAGCCGGGGACGGGGTTAGGGTTGGCATTATTCCAAGAGGGTAGAGGCCGAACATTTTGCTGATAAGGAGAATAATTTCCCTGGGGGGCGACTTGATTCGGGTTGCCCCCGGGGTTGAGATTAGAATAATTATTCAAGTTAGCAGTCCGCGAGCGATTTTCGATTTCCCTCTGTAAAGGATAATTGCTAGTGTTGCCACTAATCGGTTGCACTTGAATCGGTTGCAGACCTTTACTAGCATTCGGTACTGGATTTGACTTGACTGGCGGCATTAACGGGGCGAATAAAGAGGGTTTCTGGTTGTCATTGGGATTAGCATTTAAAGGATCAAAAGGCTGCGTCGAGGCCGGTTTCCCCGGGCGAGCGGTATTATTATTGGCAGGAATGGCCGGCAGTGGTACGGCAGTGGGGAGAGGAGTATCGGTAATCTGGTTGGCCCTGATTTCCCGTTCCTGCAAGGACATTCCGGGGGTATCGAATACCGAACCCAACCATTCAGGATTCCGTTGATATATCGAGAAAGCAATGAGGGCTAAGGAAAATATTCCTAGGGGCAGCCAAAATAAAGGTTGGGCAAAGGGTTTTAATCCTGCCAAGAAATAGCGCATGGAAGAAGAATTTTTATAGTCACTCATACCGCTTCACCCTCTATAGGTTTTCCTCCATGCTATCAAATCATTAAGCAGTTATCAGTGATCAGTGATCAGTTATCGGTTACTAGTTATCAGCGTTTTTCTCCCCATCTCCCATCTCCCCACACTGTTCACCGACTAGGTACTGATACTATTTGGGAACGATTGTCAAACAATTGTAAAACTTCGTTATATTTAAGGAATATTTGAGAGACTAAGGAGCAGCGGAGTTGTGGCTTTATACGCGGATTTGCATCGGCATTTAGGGGGATCGGTAGTACCAAGAATTCTCTGGCGCTACTTTCACAGACATGAGCGGGATTTAGCGGCCAAATTCCCAGAATACCCCGCTTTTGAGGAATTTTACACCCGCAAACGCAACAGTTTAGATGAGTATTTGGAATTACACACCCTCGTCGAAAGTGTCCAAACCGCCCAAACTTTGCCCTATTTTATTTATCGTCTGATTCGCGGTGCTTACATCTTCGAGAATCTTGCCTATTTAGAATTGCGCTATACTCCCTACTATCGCACCGACGAACATTTGAACCAAACAGAGCGCATCGAGCAAATGCGATCAATTGTCGAGATCGTTGGTCAAGCCTCGAAAATGAGCGAATATCCGATTATTACCAGTCAAATTCTCTGTATGCACTCGCGACTTCCCTACGAAGTCAACAAAGCGATCGTTGATCTGGCCTTAGGAATGAGAGAATACGTCTGTGCGATCGATATTGCTGGGGGTGATTCCTACTACCAAACTCGACTAGAGGAATTTGCTGGTTTATACAGTTATGCCAGGGAAAATGGTTTAAATACCACCAGCCATCTTTATGAAACAAAGAACGGTTGTTATCCCCAATTACTGCCCTATCTGCAAAGAATTGGTCACGGTATTCAAATTCCCCTACAATATCCAGAACTGCTGCCGGAAGTTGCCCGTCGTCATCAATGTTTAGAAGTCTGTCCCACCACCTATTTAAAAACTGGCACTCTCGAAAGTTTATCGCAATTAAAGATAGTCTTTGATCGCTGTTTTGAAGCGGGGGTTGATATTGCTATCTGTACCGATAATGCTGGTTTACACAATGTCCGGCTGCCCTTCGAGTACGAGAATTTACTCACCCTAGACGTGATCGACTTTCGACAATTACAAGCTTGTCAAGATGCGGCTTTTCGCCATGCTTTTGCTTGGCCCTATAGTCAAAAACCCGCCTCACTTTTAACTGGTTTGTTATCAGTGGATAATCCCAAATTACCGGTTTATCACTAACACAATTAACCTTAGTTCGGGTTAGGTAAATTCTTTGCCGCTCCCGAACTGTAGCTTTTCTCGTCCCTCCCGTCTCGGTTTTGGGGAATTCTACTGAATCTTGATTAAACTTAACCCAAAGAGAGTATAAGTACACAGAGAACCAAGACCGAACATCAGGGAACGAGCGATCGGGATATTAGTGATATAAAAAAGGGAAAATAGAAGCCGGAGGATCACAAAAGCGATCGCACAGTTAGCCGCCAGGGATGAGGAGACTCCTGTAACGTAGGCCATGAGAGCGGCGGCACTATAGATCATAAAGGTTTCAAAACCATTTTGATGGGCCCAAGTTGCTCGTTTAGCGTAGTCTGGGAGTTGGTCGAACATGGCCCGGGGGGCGGAGGTATTGTAACCCACCTTAGCCCTAGCGTAGGCCACCAGCAGAAAAGGTAGATAGACAGAGATAGCGGCAGCCACTACCGAATAGAGAAGAATGGCACTGACGGAGAGATTCATCGCTGAATTTAGTCAAAATAAAATAGGGTAACTAGCTTGCGTTGATCTTCTGCTTCCGCGCAGGTTTGCAAAAGGGTCTGACTGTCGTGGAAAGCAAAACAGATTAACTGTTGACAACGATTGATAATCTCCCGATTACAGAGACTGCTGGCTTCCCCTAGGGATAGATGGTCATTTTCGGGACATTCCACCAGATGGATAACCTGCTGGAGTTGTTCTTGGGATTCCAGGGGCTGGCGATCAAGACTTTGGGGTAAGATCACGGTTAACAGATTAGGATCTGCCCGCATCGCCCCCTTAATGACGGCGGAATTGGTTCCCGTCGCCCCGGAGGTCATAATCCGATTGCCCGCCAGCACGAGGGCATAGGCCATCATTTCGATCAATTGCTGGTGTGTGATGGGAACATGACGGGAACCCAATAAAGCGACGCGCTTAGAACCGGTCTGCTGAATGGCGGCCAGTTCTTGAGCTAGAGTGTCTAGGGTGTTAGTGGTATCTACAGATTGACTCAAAGACTTTTACTGCAAATTCGGACTGATTAACCGTCCGTTATTGTAGCATCGAATTGTCATGATTGGAAATTTGACCCGAAAAACCCCAGCGATTCTAAATTTGCCCTTTAGCAATGCTTTTGGGAGTTAGTTTGCATAATACGGGGTAAAATTCAATGGGATGGCGAATTTCATTTTACAAGTCTTCAGGCTTTTGACGTGATAGTACACCCAAAGTTGTCCCAAAAATCCCCCTTTAAAATGTTCTTTAAATCCCTAAAAGGCTTGCTGTGTCTAAAACTGAGAATTGCTGAATAGCTGAAATTACACCCGTCCAACACTGATTGGCGATCGCGATTTTGCCACCTGTTAAATCTCTTTTTCTGTCTGTACAAATTGTTACTTTTTGAAATGAGAATTGCTGAATTGCTGCTTTCAACCCAATTTTTCGGTAAGATAGGTGCATAGACGATACTTACCCCAGAGCCATGACCACTTCTCCTGTTCCCCAAGGGGACGATTTTAGCGATCGCCCAATCCGTCCCGTACAATATCGGGATTTGGAAGACATTGAAGCTTTAACCCTGGATGACTTCGATGAGGATATTGATCGTCGCGCCCAAAATTTCCGCACCCAGGTGCAACAGGTGCGGCCTTGGTTTGGGTTGTTTAAAATTCTCAGTTTTTTTCCCAATCCTCTCCAACACCGTTTTCATGTCTATGTGGCCGAGTCTCTGGCCAATCGGGGAGAAGAAGGAAAAATTCGCGGGGCAATCCAAGTCACTCCCTTTAATAGTAGTCGCAGCACTTGGCGGGTGGAACAGGTGCGGGTGCATCCAGGGGAGTCTTTAGGCGAACCCAAGGGCATCGGGGCGCAATTACTGCGTTATTGTCTAGAAACGGTTTGGGAAGCCCGCACCTGGGTGTTAGAGGTTAATATCAATCAAAAGGACAGTTTGGCTCTTTTTCGGCAACACGGTTTTCAGCCTTTGGCAGAATTAACCTATTGGTCTTTACCGCCGCAATTATTACAGGAATTGAGCAAACAAGAGGCAGATTTACCGAATTTACTGCCTGTGAGCAATGCTGACGCTCAATTACTTTATCAGTTAGATTGTGTGTCTATGCCGCCGTTATTGCGTCAGGTATTTGATCGCCATATCCAGGATTTTAAAATCAGTTTACTGGATAGTTTGTTCGGTCGCTGTCAAGGTTGGTGCGGCGGTCCGCAAATTAGTAGCGGTTACGTTTTTGAACCACAACGAAAAGCGGCGATCGGTTATTTTGAATTAATTCTATCTAATCGGGATGAGCGACCCCATCAAGCGAAATTAATTGTCCATCCTGCCTACACTTGGCTCTATCCTAAGTTATTAATCCAGATGGCCCAGATCACTCGCAAGTATCCCCCTCGATCGCTAGAGTTGATATCGGCTGATTATCAGCACGAAAGACGGGAATATCTGGAACAATTGGGGGCGATCCGCAGTTCCCACACCCTGATGATGTCGCGCTCGGTATGGCACAAAATCCGCGAAACTAAGCCAGAAAATTCCGCCCTAGCAGAAATGCTGCAGGGTTTACAACCGGTGCCACGAACTCCCATCCCTAGTCGGATGTCTTGGTTAAAATGGCCTAATAATCCCCCCCTAGACTCCCTCGACAGTCCGGGAGAACTTCCCCCCGCTAAACCCCCCTCGGAACCCCCAGATCAGGGGCATCCAGTGTGATGGAAAGGGTCGCCGCCTTGGGCTTAGATATCGGCAAAAAACGGGTAGGAGTGGCAGGATGTGACGGCACAGGTTTAATCGCCACCGGTTTAACCACGATTGTCCGTTCTTCCTTTGTTGCCGAACTAGCACAGTTTGAGGCAATTGTCAAGGAAAGAAATATTAAGATTTTGGTGGCGGGATTGCCCTATACCATGGCGGGAGAGTTAGGATTTCAGGCTAAACAGGTGCAAAAATACGCCCAGAAACTAGCGATCGCCTTAGATTTACCCCTCGAATACATTGATGAGCGCTGCACATCCCTAGAGGCGGAAGAATTCTTAAAAGCCAAAAAACAGTTTTCCTCTTGGGATAAGGGAGCGATCGATCGGGAAGCGGCGGCGATTATTTTACAACAATGGCTCGATCGCCGACGGCGAGTTAATACTGTTGTTTTAGGGGATAGGGAAATCGTCGAACCAAAAAACGGCAAGGGCAAATAATTCGATCGTTTTTTCAGAAAGGGGATCGCGAATACAATGCTGGCATCGACAACGCATCTAAAAGCAGTTGTCATCGCCCGTCTCGCCCTTGGCGAATCAATACCGTACTGTCTAGCCATTCCACATCATTGGGTAATTCCCGATAGCGTTGTCTGACTGCCTAGATCAAAGCGGGAATCGACTGGCAGCTGCGATCGGGAGTTTGAGAGTTTTCTGGCGATGCGGACAAGTTCGGACTAGCTTCTGATTTCGGCGACGACAAGAGAAGTGTGGCTAGAAATTCGGTAAAATCTAAGACCTCTTTCTGTTTGTCTGGCGGCAAATCACGCCATCTCGATAGCAATAACTGTTCGCCGTTCATCAAAAGAATCCACTAAGAAACTCGGTCACTGATTGAACGAACAAAACTGATAACTGATAACTGATAACTGAATTTAAATAGACACTTCACTTAATTCCCGAGTGAGATGATCAAAGGGTTCGGCGATCAAAGAGGTGTCGGCAATACCCGCCTCAGTAGCCATGGTTTGAATCATTTCGCTCATGATTTGGATACCGCGCACCGTCGGACCGATGGGAACACCAAGGGAATTATAGGTTTCCCGCAGTCCTTGCAGTACCCGCTCATCTAGAACATTAGTATCAGCAGCTACCAGCGCATAACTGGCATAGCGGAGATAGTAATCCATATCCCGCAGACAGGCAGAATAACGACGGGTGGTGTAGGCATTACCCCCGGCGCGGATCAATTCGGGAACTTCTTCAAATAGACGAATCGCCGCCCCACGCACGAGCGCCGCCGAATTAGCGTTAATTAGGGTGGCGGCAGCTAGACGGGCAGTTCCCGAGGCAAAATATTGTTTAAGATTATCGATCGCATCTCGATCAAGATAACGTCCGGTGACATCGTATTTTCTAATCAGGCTAGTTACCGCGTCTCGCATTATTAAGTTTCTCCCAACAGCAATAAAGACATTTTTGAGTTTCGCTTTATTTATAATCTCACAGGGTTGAACTTCGGGGGACATCCCTAGTCTAACTCTCTTGCTTGTCTAACAATTTGTTGTTTTTTTGAGACATTTCTTTACATTTAAGGCATTGGCTGGACTTGCTCTGAGTCGCGGAATCATCCCTTATTAGTCGAGGTGGTGGACGAAGCACTCAAAATCACGAGATTATCCCGATGAATAATGGTTTCTGCGGCCATATAACCTAATAAACTGGCAATACGCTCGGAATGTTGACCTTTAACTCGATCGATCTCCTCACTACTATAATTAACAATCCCCCGGGCTAATTCCCGTCCTTCTTGATCGCACAATTGCACCGATTCCGAGGCGCTAAATTCCCCCTCCACTTTGGTGATCCCGGCCGCGAGGAGAGATTTTCCCCCCTGACAAATGGCTTGAATCGCCCCAGCATCGAGATAGATTTTACCCATGGGCATTAGTCCGTAGGCGATCCAGCGTTTGCGGGCGTTATCACTGCGTTTTTGTGCCTCAAAACGGGTTCCGATCGCCTCTCCTGCCATAATTTTTAATATATTGCTGGGCTGTCTTCCCCTAGTAATCACCATTTCTACCCCGGCGCTGGTAGCAATCCGGGCCGCTGCCAATTTAGTCGCCATACCCCCGGTCCCCCACTGACTGCCACTACTACCGGCATCGATCGATAGTTGCGCTAATTGCGCGGAAGTAACTCGGTCAATAGCCGCCGCTTCGGGAAATGACCGCGGATCAGCACTGTAGAGGCGATCCACATCGGTGAGGATAAATAACCAGTCAGCCTCGATTAAACTGGCGACAAGGGCTGATAGAGTGTCATTATCGCCGAATTTTAACTCATCGATCGCCACCGTATCATTTTCGTTGACAATGGCAATTACCCCTAATTCAAACAAAGCCTGAAAGGTATTATAGGCGTTGACATAACAGGTGCGTTCCATCAATTCGGGACGGGTCAGCAAAATTTGGGCGATCGGTTGACCAAGACTGGTAAAGAGGTCATCATAGATCCGCATCAGACGACCTTGACCGACGGCGGCGATCGCTTGTTTGAGGGCGATTTTTTTCGGTCTTTCCTGTATTCCCAGACGACGGCAGCCCACCCCGACGGCCCCGGAAGATACTAATACCACCCGATGACCGGCAGCACGCAATCGGGTAAGGACTTCCACTAAAGCGGCGATCGTGGAGAGGGATAATTGGCCAGTTTCATTATCGGTTAAACTGGAAGTACCGATTTTGATCACTATGGTTTGGTTCATCGTCTCTAGAAATATGTCTGGCCAAATTATCGAGCATAGCCATATTATTCAGCCTAACCCGTTTTTGCCCCCATCTTTACTCTGACCGCAGTGAAAGCTAAATGCGAGGTCTATCGACAACGCAATTAAGATTGGCCTGGATGTTTCTTCTTCCATTTCTTGAGAATTTTTAAAAATGGCTCATCCCAGACAATATTAATCACCACTATCCAAAGCACTCATTAAGTCAGCCACCGTACCAGATGTAACATGACCTTGCTCATAATTTTCCTCAGCTTGTTTACCTCTAGCAGCAAGTTGGGAACGTCTTAGCTCACGAATTCTTTTATTGAGAGTATCAGCAATGAAATATTGCTCCTCTTCAGGAAGGCAAGAGATATACTTTAGACGTTCATAATCTGAGATTTATTAAACTTCTGAAATCGTAGAGTCAGCAAGGAATCCAGTTCTTTTTTATGTTTCAGATGGGCATCATTCAGACATTCATAAATAGCTGAAGAAAAGTCAGAAAAGTTTTCATAATATTTACCATATAAACATTTCTTTTTGACAAATTTCCACAGCCTTTCAATTAAATTTAGATTAGGCGAATAAGACGGCAGATAGAGTAGCTCTATTGACAAAGAAAGAGCCAATTCTTCAACAATTTTACATTTCTGATAGCGGGCATTATCTAAGACTAGAGTAATGGGAATTATTAGTCCTAAAGCAGCTATTTTTTCAAGAAGTTCACAGACTTGAGTCGCCGTAATATAAGTGTCATATGTTACCAGAATAACTTCATGAGTTATTGCATTTAATGCTCCTAAAACATTGAAGCGTTTACGCCCGCTCGGTGACTTAACGAAAAGTCTCTCAAAACACCACACAAAACCGAGAAAAGCTCCCATAACAAAGTGAGCGGCATCAACAAAAAAAACAGCCCTTTTTCCTTCTTTAGCCTGATTTAGTCTTGGTTCTAGCTTTTTTTCTTTGTAGTCTTCTTGTTCATCTGGGTCAGCTTTAGAAGGAAGAAAACCTACTTTTAAACATTTCATTCCCATTGATTTTAAGAATTTCCTCACTTGGGTAGGACTTCGTTTTATTCCTGTCAATTCTTCTATTCTACATACAGCTTCATTTATTGTGGCTGGTGGATTTTTCTCAAAATATTTTTTGAGGGTTTCTCTTTGAGAATCTAATTCACTTTTAGGGCGATAGAAGTTGATTTCTTTTAATTTTTCTATTCCGCCTTCTTGATAATCTCGAAGATAGGTTAATAAGGTATTTGGCGAGATTCCTACTAACTGACAAATTTTTTGGTGCGGTATCTTTTGACTCTTTAACCAAAGAACTTCCATCTTCAGTTGAACCCGGGGATGGGGATGATGAAATCTTTCATAATATAGTGAGTTCTTTTCTTCTTCTGTGAATTCTAGGTTAATTATGTTTTTAATGAGTGATTTGCTTCTAATTATGACTCTCCAACTATATTATTGTCCTTGAGTAAAAAATGCAAGTTGTAGCCGTGCAAAGTATAGTGTCCAAAATTTCATTAACATTCATAAGCTGTATAACCAGTCGCTCTTTATTTTGATAGGAGAAGTCAATTGAGATATGTAGCCATTAATTATTTGATTTTAAATTTTACCACATTTATAAGTGCATTCTAACAGTGCGATCGCAGTGATTCACAGGAGAAGGAGTCTCAGGTGGTTTTCTCTGCTTTACTCCTTCTCAGGCAAACTATCCTCTTCCGTGAGGGATTGTGGCGCGCTGCGTCGGATTCGGTATTATTTATAAATATCACCACGAGAACCGATCTCAGTGATAATGAAAAGCCGTTCTTCTCGATTGACTTGCATTAATACCCGATAATTACCAACTCGCAGACGATAACCCTCACGCCCTTTAAGTTTCTTGAAATCTGTCTGAGTAGGACTAACCAGCAATTGATCCAGTTCATTTAAGATACGCTCTTGGCTACGAGGCTGTAACCGTTTTAGGTAACGCTCGGCTGGTTTTAAGATGATGTAACGCCACATCCTAATTCAGCCTTTAACTTTACTAAGGATTTGCCAGGATCGCGCCCTTCTAGATACTCCTGATAGGCTTTCTCTGCCGCTTCAATTTCTTCGGGAAGCACGTCATCAGCCGTCTCAGAAGTTTCTAAATACTCTAGGAATTGCTCAATATCTACAGCACTCTGGTTCTTCATGCTACTGCCCTTACTTCCTTATTGTTTTTCTGGCTTTCATTAACCATCATAAAACAAAAGAGGGATTGTGGCGCGGTATGTCCGATTCGCCTTTGCGTTCTCCCCGGACTGCCCTTCAACGCGATCGCCAACCAAATTAAACACGATTATATATTGCCATAAAACCGTAAAAGCTTGGTCTCCAAACCCTTGAGGACAAGATAGGCTGCACCCGCTCATTCTGTCGGTTGGAGGGGGGAAACCCGTTACTGATTCTGTTCACTGAGAAGCACTAATTTTATTGGTGTAGAATAATTGATGTTACCAATATTCAGGCGCTAAAATGGATTTCAATTACTCTGGTTAAATCAGTCAGTCTAATTTCGGCTATTATTGATTTAGAGATTAGATAGCCAAAGCTTTGATGGCAACTTTAATTAAAGTATAAAAACGGGGTTCAGTCACGTTGACTTCTCTAGCTTGTTGCCGATTTTTGCCTAATAAACCAATGCGCTGCCCTTTCTGCACGACCAAAATATCGCCCTGTTCATTTTTGATACGAATTTCGTTTAAATCACCCCAAAAACTACATTGATACACTTTGTCGGCGTGCATAAAAATTGCTTTTTTAATATTATCATTTTCTTGGGGTAATCGTACTCCCACTAATTCAATTTCTATAGTTGTATTGCCGTTCCAAGTATTTTCTTTGAGTTTATAGGCAATATCTAAACGAGTTGGTAAAGGGCAATATTCGCCCCAACGCCATGCTAGGGCTTTAATTCTGGTATTATCCCTTTGAGCCAGCAATAATTTTAAATGATTTTTTCCGATAGTTTTCTGTTCCACTACTCGCACGTTAGGAGTACAAAAAACGGGTAATTCATTGCCAATTCCCCAGGGTTGTAAACTATCAATTTGTTGAAAAAGTTCTAGGGTAATTTGTTTAAAGTCAATGATAGTATCAATTTTAATTAAAGGTTTTAATTGTTCTATTTGTAAAATTTTGTGAGAAAATTGACTTAATCTTTGTTTAAATGCTAGTAAATTAGCTGTGGGTAAACTAAAACCTCCCGCCATTTTATGACCACCAAATTTTCCTAGTAGATCTTGGCAAAATTGCAGGGCTTCAAAAACGTGAAATTCTTCAATTCCTCTGGCAGATCCGCGAATTTTACCCGTATCTTCTTCCTCGTAAGTACCGATAAAAACTGGCACTCCGTAGCGTTCCACCAAACGGGATGCCACAATACCAATTACCCCATGATGCCAATCTTTTTCGACTAACACTAAAACTCGATCTTGTTGCCAAAGAATCGGCGTTTTTTCCACTAATTTAATCGCTTCTTCTTCAATTTTTTCGCACAATTCTTGACGGGTACGATTAATTTGTTCGCACTGCATCGCTCTTTCTAAGGCAATTCCCGCATCATCGGTGGTTAATAATTCAATAACTATCTGGGGATCGCCAATTCTGCCAATGGCATTAATTCTCGGTCCCAATTTAAAGCCAATATCATCCGGTTGTAATTGCTTTTGTTCCTCGCTAATTCCCGCTATTTGCATCAGGGATTGAATCCCCACTAATTGGGATTTGGGTAATTTTCTTAAACCCCGTTTTAACCAGCGACGATTTACCCCAATTAATGGGGCTAAATCTGCTATAGTGCCTAGGGTAAATAATGATAATAATGACTCGGTTAATCCCTGTAATTTACCCATTTTTTGGGCAGTTGTCACCGCTAAAATATAGGCGACTCCCACCCCCGCTAATCCCTGATAGGGAGAGTTCGGGGTTAATAATTTTGGGTTGAGAATAGCGGAGGCATTTGGTAAAATTGGCGGCAGATCGTGATGATCGGTGATAATAACTTTTAATCCTAATTCTATCGCTAGGGCGATCGGTTCGTGAGCGGAAATACCATTATCAACGGTGAGAATCAATCCGACTTCCGATTCGGCAAATTCTTCGACAATGCGCTGATTAATTCCGTATCCCTCTTTCATGCGACTGGGTATGGCATGATTTACCCTAGCACCGAGATGTCTCAAGGCTCTTAGTAGTAAAGATGTACTGGTCATGCCATCGGCATCGTAGTCCCCACAGATAGCAATTTTATCGCCAGAGGCGATCGCTTTTACTAATAAATTGACACTTTTTTCTAAGTCGGGAAATTCTCCCAGGGGAGAGGGTAAGATATCCGCTTCAGGATCTATATAAGTTTTAGCTAATTCGGGGGTATCAATACCGCGATTAATTAAGATAGTTGCTAATAAGGATGATAATCCCATTTCCCGCGCTAAAACCTCGATTTTTTCGGGATTAGTTGCGGCAATATACCAGCGTTGGATGGGATATTTGTAGGGCATTTTTTGTTAAGTAAAAAGGTAGGGTGCGTTAGGGCAGCGTAACGCACCAAAAACAGAGTTAAAAGCGGATTTGGATGGCCCCAGCAGGAGGTTGAAAGGGGAGATTACTATTATTAATTCTGAGGGGGGAAGTAGGTACTACCTGCACATTGGGGGTGGTGGGTTGACTTTCGTTGGTACTCAGTAAAGTCAATTGATTAATACTAGGATTAATCGCAAATTGTTGGGTGATAACTCCCGACGGACAACAGGAAGGATCCCGGGAGAGAAATCTTCTCATATTGACGGTAATCGTACCATCTTTAGCACTAAGATTATCGACAATTACTCGATCGGCTAACAGGACAGTATCGGTGTTAGTGGCAGTACCGTTATTATCGATCACTAGGGCTAAATAATGTAATTGCTGTTGATCTCTGGTAATCACTCTTAATACGACAATACCATCAGTTCTTTGATCATTATTATAGTCCCCCATCAAGGCTTCTCGACTGACTTGCACTCCTAAAATTTGTCCTTCATTAGATTGAAAAATACCATCGCTGACAATTACGGAACCCCGATTAGGAATGTTATAGACGGTGTTTCTTAAATTATCGACGCTCAGGGGTGTAGATTGGGCAAGTAAGGGTAGAGAATTGTTTAATAGTAAACTGATACCCAGGAAGATAGATTGAGGCAAAACTGCTAATTTAATCATGGTTGTGATGGGTTGGGTATATTTTCTTGAGTATCGAATAACTGCACGTTATTAATGGTACAAGCCATCCCCTGTTGTGCCGCTAATTTATCTCGCCATTGGCTTAATTGTTGTTGACCATTACTACCATTTAACCAGTAAACTGTCAAGATGCCGAGGGTTTGTTCTGGTTCACAGGAAAAACTGAGAGTTTGATCGGATATATCGGTATTTCCTTCATCACATTGCCAACCTTGTTTTTCAATTAATTCTTTCCAACCTTGCTCTTCTTTAGCAGCCACGGCAATGCGTTGATCTCCTCGATTACAAACCCAATTTTTCTGCTGGGTGGGATCATTCGGTAGATCACCAAGATTGGGGGAATTTTGCTTAATTGGGGGCAGCGAGGGGACTTGAGCATGAACGGAAAAAATCGGTAGTATCAAGAAAGTACCGATGAGCATTTTTAACATTTTCATCCTTTAAAATTGCCATATTTAGGGATTTATGCCTTTAGAATATCACGTTTTTGAGGTATGGATAAAATACTCTCTTAAGATATGTTTAAATCTTTAATTATGGTTTCGATCGCATCAAAGGAAAATTCTCCGGCTAACTGTTGTAAACCTTGGGCAAGGGTAGCATAATCGGGGGGAATTTCTGCGGTTAGGGCGATAATTTTTTCATCATCACATTCTCTTGCCGCTTGTTGCAATTGTCCAATCCAGTCGGGATTGATTAATTTTAATAGGGATTGCAGGGAATCGAGAAAAACTGGCGAATAATTGGGCTGATTTAGCTCATTATCGGCATAAATATATTTTAATCCCAAATATTCGCCCATTTTTTGCCAGATGACTTCTTCTCGGAAAGGTTTACGCACGAAATCATCACAACCGGCGGCAATAACCAAGGCGCGATCCTCTTCAAAAGCGCTGGCAGTTAGGGCAATTATCACCGTTTTTCCGCGATTATCAGCCTCTAACTGCCGAATTTCCCTGGTTGCTTCGTAACCGTCCTTCACTGGCATTCTCATGTCCATCCAGATAAGATGAGGTTGCCATGCTTGCCAAATTGCGATCGCTTCTTGACCATTAGCCGCCTCTTGCACGGATAATCCTAGGCTAGTCAGGAGTTTCAGCAACAGTAACCGGCTTTCTGGTCGATCATCGACGACCAATATGCGATATTTAGGCTGATTTTCCGCTAAAGCGATCACTTTTGCCCTATTGGGTTCGGTTTTAATCTCATTTTCCTCCACTAAACCCACCTGAATATCAAAACTAAAAACACTTCCTTGACCCAGAATACTACTAACTCCGATCGCACCTCCCATCAACTCAACAAATTTTTTACTGATAGGTAAACCTAATCCCGTCCCCTGTTGGGATTTTCGTCCCGTTTCCGTTTGGTTAAAGGGTTGAAATAGCTTATAAATCTCCTCTGGGGCGATTCCTGCGCCTGTATCTTCAATTTCCCAGAGCAATCGCTGATAATCTCCTCTTTTCTCCCCTACTTTTCCCCGGAGAGTTACCCCTCCCGACTCGGTAAACTTTAATCCGTTACCCAAGAGATTGATGAACACCTGTCGCAATTTACTTTCATCAGTACATATATATTGGGGCAGCTCGGAGCTGCGATCAAAAATTAAGCTTAAAGCTTTTGCCTGCGCTTGTGGGTGTAGCATTTCGGCAATATTATCTAAAAGAGCGTATAAATCGAAATTACTGGGGTTAAAAACCGTTCTTCCTGCTTCTATCTTCGACATTTCTAGAATATCGTTGATTAACTCTAGTAAATGTTCCCCACTACGATTGACAATTTCCAAATATTGGCGATATTCACTGCTGATGCTGCTATCTCGGGATATTAAACGAGTAAAACCCAAGATAGCATTAAGAGGAGTGCGTAATTCGTGGCTCATGTTAGCTAGAAACTCACTTTTAGCTTTATTTGCCTTAACTGCCGCTTCTTTAGCTTCTTTTAATTCTTTTTCTGCTTCATATCTACTTTGTGCGATCGCAATTAATTCTCCCAGCAACCGCACAAAGGTGACATCTTCCCCTGTCCATTGCTTTTCTGCACTTGCATCCAATCCCAGATAACCCACCGTTACCCCATAACTATCCCACATGGGAACGATTAAGAGACAGGGAGTAGGACTATGAGCGAGAATAGTTCTTTCAGAGATAGCAGTAGCGGGTAAATCGTCTAAAGAGTCCAGTTTAACTGGAATACCGTTTAATAATTGTTGCGAAAACCAGGGAAAGGTTTCCGTCGAGAGATTTTGTGATTGTTCCCGAATCGGGATAACTTGCGGATATTCGGGGTGACAGTATTCATAAACCATACTCCACTGCTGACGACAGGTGGAATATTGAATAATGTAACAGTGAGCGCTCTGGGTAAATTGACAGAGCAGTTCTAGGGTATGATCGATCGCCAAGTGGATATCTTGAGAAATTAGTAATCTTGTCACCCGCGAGAGCAAGTTATCGCGATAGGACTGCGTTTCTAGGGGTTTTTCCCATTTTTTAGACTCTAGTTGCTCAAAATCACTCATAATTAGTCATCAGTTATCAGTTATCAGATGTGAGTTTTCAGTTCACTGTTCACTGTTCACTGAAAATACTCCCCACTTCCCGTCTCCCGTCTCCCTAATCAAAAAACAGTAAACTTTTCCCCTATTATGTTCTATAGGAATTTTACCGAATCAATATGCACAAATTATTAGCTTCTCTCCTTCTCTCCTGCTGTGTAGTCTTGGGTGTTTCCCTGTCACCGGCTGCTGCCATGGGAGTCTATGACCTCCCTATTTTAAGCCCCGGAGCGCCCACTTATGTGGTCGATCCCGTTTCGGCCATTAGTGCCGCTAACGAGGGAAAATTAAATAAAGATCTGAAAAACCTCGCCGAAAAAACTGGACAGGAAGTGAGAATGGTGGTAGTCCGGCGCTTGGATTACGGTCAAAAAATTGACAATTTAGCCGATGATATCCTGAGAGAATGGTATCCTAATCCCGAAGATCGGACTAATCAAACTATCATCGTTCTTGATACTTTAACCAATAAAACTGCGATTCGGGTTGGTGAGGAAGCAAAACCCCTATTAACCGAAGCTATTGCTGATAGTATCCTCTCGGAAACTATGGCAGTTCCCCTCAAAGATGGGGGAAAATATAATCAAGCTTTACTCGATGCTAGTCGTCGTCTAACCGCGATACTTTCTGGAGAAGCGGATCCCGGACCGCCGGAAGTAGCGACAATTAATATCGAAAGTACCTTTACTACCGCAGAAGAAACTGACGATAAAAGCGCCACAATTTGGGTGATAGTTTTACTGGTTTTAGCCACAGTAATCCCCATGGCTACCTATTTTTGGTACGCTGGTTTCGGTCGCTAAATTAAATTAATAATCTGGGACTGATACAGCTAAAATATTTTCAGAGATAGTTCAATCCTCAGCCTGCATAGGCAAGATTAATTAACTTCTATTAGTAGATTTGAGTTGTATCAGTTCACCCCATTTGCTTAACATTAATAACTAATGTCTAAACTGGTAAATAAATTACAATCCTATTATCGAGAGGAGGAAGGAACTTACTTAATTGAAATTAAACTTAATCAGTTACAGCAAGTCTTTAATTCTCTCGATCCTTCGCCATTTTTAGATAGAGATTTAGACGATAATGCCGAAAATTATATTATTAACTCTGTGGATGAATTTCCCCTCAATACCCCCCTTAAATTAGTCTTTTATCTCCCCAGTCAAGAACAGAATAACGCCCGAAATCTGTTACCCTCAGCTTTACATAATTATTTTGACTATCGCCAACAGGGAGAACAAAGAAAATTACGCACAATTTGGCGACAGGGACGCATATCTTTAATAATTGGTCTCTCCTTTCTTTTTGTTTGTTTGAGTCTCAGCGAATTAATTAGTCGTTTTGGCAGCGATACATTTATTCACTTCTTAGAAGAAGGATTATTAATTAGTGGTTGGGTAGCCCTCTGGCGACCCTTAGAAATTTTTCTTTACGAATAGTGGCCCGTCAGTTATCAACAAAAGATTTTTGCTAAACTGGCCTACATCCCCATTGAAATCCGTCTATTAGAGGAACCATCCACCCCGGACTCTTTTCGATAGGTCTAATCCTACCGATGGCTTGTGTTCAAAGTTACAAAGCTTTTATTTGAAGTAGTTTACAATGAGAGTAACTCTGTATCAAGCTTATCGGTTTTCAGCTTGACTATTACTTTCTCCTCAAACTTTTAACTAAGTGGTCGGGCTTAATTTTTTTCAGTCTGGCGATTATTTGCGTTCCATCTCTACCAATCCTGACAAAATTTCATCTAGATAGGAGGCCTAATGTTAATCCATGTTGGTTATGAATTTGGCTTTGATGCCCCTTTACCCTTGGTCATGTTGTTAAAACTTTATCTACACCCCTCAATTTTAGATCAAGTTAGACAATCGGAAAACTTGCAGGTGCAACCAGCAACAAAAATAGAAGAATTTTTAGATAGCTTCGGTAATCGAACCAGTCGTCTAATTTTACCCGCTGGACATATCCGCGTTCATAATCAAGCGGTTATCGAGAATGAATGGAAACCCGATATTGTTAATGGGAATGCCCAAGAAATTCCTTTAGCAGAGTTACCAACCCAAGTTTTCCCCTACTTAATGAGTAGTCGTTATTGTGAAGTAGATTTGCTTTCGGAAATTGCCTGGGAACTTTTCGGACAAACTCCCCCCGGTTGGGCAAGAGTACAAGCGGTTTGTGATTGGGTTCATAGTCACATTCGTTTTGGTTACGAATACGCGCGAGTGACAAAAACCGCCTATGATGTCTATCGGGAAAGAACGGGGGTTTGTCGCGATTTTAATCACCTAGCTTTGACTTTTTGCCGTTGCCTAAATATTCCTGCTCGTTATGCCTCTGGATATCTCGGAGATATCGGTATTTCTCCCCAACCTCTACCGATGGATTTTAGCGCTTGGTTTGAAGTCTATTTAGACCATCAATGGTACACTTTTGATGCTCGTCATAACACCCCCAGAATCGGGCGAATTTTAATGACTCGCGGCTTAGATGCTGTCGATGCTGCCCTAACAACGTCTTTTGGTCAAGTCAATTTAACAAAATTTAAAGTATGGACGAGCGATGTTTCCCATCTCTAGATTTAATCAGAGTATTTATTACAGCCTTTTTGATCAAATCGGGGCTAAATAATTCCTCCCTCGGTTCCTCTGATAAATCACAATTAAGCATAATCTCTTAAAACGTAGCCTACTCCTCGCACTGTCTGGATCAAACGTTTAGGATTAGCAGACTCCAACTTAACCCGTAAGGCACGAATATACACTTCAATAATATTAGAATCGCCCATAAAATCGTAACCCCAAACGGTTTCGAGAATTTGCTCGCGAGTGAGTACCTGCCGGGGATGACGTAAGATAAACTCTAATAAATCAAACTCTTTAGCCGTTAATTCAATCAATTGACTATCTCGATACACTTCCCGAGCAAGACAATTCAAGGTCAAATCTTCAAAAGTAAATATATTTAAATCTTGGGCATGGGTGCGACGTAAACGAGCTTTCACCCTAGCTAAGAGTTCTTCCATGCTAAAAGGTTTAGTAACATAATCATCGGCTCCGGCATTTAAGCCCGTCACTCGATCGGGGATTTCATCTTTAGCTGTTAAGATGATAATCGGTGCTTCCATCCCGGTTTTTCGCAGTCGTAAACATAAATCTAATCCAGAAATAACCGGCAGCATCCAATCTAAAATTAACAAATCTGGTGAAGAATCCCTAGCGATTTTCAGTCCATCCATGCCATTAGAAGCAATAGTAACTTGATAGCCTTCCAAATGAAGTTCTGTGGTGATAAATTCGGCGAGCTTGGGATCATCTTCCACGAGAAGAATATGGTCGTTCATAACTGCGGTTGCCAGAGAGGTAGAATGATAGTAAAGGTACTGCCTTGACCGGGTTGAGAGCGGAGAGTGATGCGACCCTCCATTCCTTCAATTAGACTTTTAGCGATCGCCAAACCCAAACCCGTGCCGTCTCGCGAGCGAGTCATCGACTCATCAACCCGATAAAACCGTTCAAAAATGCGATTTTGATGGGAGAGAGAGATACCGATTCCCCGATCTCGTACATGGATAAGAGCGGAATTAGCCTGCTTTTCTAAGATCAGATCGACCGGTTGCTCGGGAGCAGAATACTTGATCGCATTATCGAGCAAATTGATTAAAACTTGCTGTAATCGATCTTGGTCGCCACAGATCACCACATCTTCATTGGTTAATAATAAAGTCATCTTGCGATCGCTAACTTTTTGACTCATCGCCGCCACTTCTGTCAGCAAAGTATTGAGAATAATAGGATGGGAGCGAAAATGGAGATGACCGCTATCGGCACGGGCGAGATCGAGCAAATCTTGTAACATCCGGATAATTCTCTCGGTTTCTGACGTGGCTGTTTCCAGAGCTTGCTGTTGGTAGGGATTTAAATTAGTGCTGCGTCGCTGGAGACTTTGTAAATAACCGATCACGACTGTTAGAGGGGTACGCAGTTCATGGGAAACATTGCCGACAAACTGACGTTGCTGTTCCCAAGCTCCCGATAATCGCCACAACATCTGATTAAAAGCGGTAGCTAGTCCTAAAATTTCATCTGGCGCTTGTTCGAGTTGCAATTTCGCCCCATTTAAATCATCGGCAGAAACGGCACTAGCAATTTGACTCATGCGAGTCAGCGGCAACATAGCCTGACGGATCCGTTGGGAAATTAAGATAATTAAGCTCAATAGGACGAGAATACTCAGCCAAAATAAGCCCCATAACCCCGCCTGATATTTCTGGTGATCGGCCGTGATATCTTGGGATAGATACAATTTCCCCGACAGTTGACCCTTGATAGTCACAGGAGTGCCACATAAAACAATATCGCGTCCATCAAAGTGAATAATTTGGGGTACATCGGGTACTCTGGTTAGGGATGCCGCCGCACGCATCTCGGTGACATTGCCATCAACCCTAGGAGACTGTCCCAACAGTTGTCCATCGGAGTTTTTAACCCAGATGACTAACCCCGCAGTGGAGACTCGCTCAATGGTTTTTTCTAATCCCGTAGTCAGGGATCCCATCTGAGCGTACATTTCCAACTGCTCAGGAAAACGCCTAGCGATATATTCTAGATTTTGTTTATGGGCAGCGACTAAATTCTGCTCCATTTGCCAACCTGTCCAAATAGCTACGCTACCAAGTCCGATAATCGAGATGGTCAATAGTTCTAAGGTTAAGCGAAACTGAAGCGAGCTAGTAGAAACAGGTTTACTAGGCAAAAATTGCCCAAAAATGCCGACAAGGCGAGGTAGCTTCATGGGTATATGGTTAGTGATATAGGGAGATTTAAAAATTTTTCGCCGTACCTTGTCCGAGATCGAACTCGAAACGCTGACTATAGTTAGTTTCACCATACAGGTTAAAGCTCAGGGTTGGCTCATCTCCGATCGCTTCTACCTGGTGAATAGCAGCCGGCATTAAACAGAGAATATCACCCGGAATGAGTAGGCGATCGCCGACTTTTCTGATCTGATTCGGTGATTCGGGGGTGGGGGAACGTTGCCAGAAGCTGTTTTTTTCCTGTCCCTTTAACAAAGCTACTACCCCCCAACAACCATGATTATGAATCGGGGAAGTGCTACCCATAGACCAAGCGACCAGTTGTACTGTCAGGGGAAAAAATGGCTCATCGTAGAGGGTTAATACCTCCCAACCGGTTTCGGGATTGGGTTCTAGACTAAGAATATCCAACCAGGGCGAATTGTTTAAGAGTTGGCGAACTAGAATCCGAATTGCTTCTAATCGTGAGCGATCATCGCTAATCTGGGTTAAGGTATCTTCTAGATCGGATAAAAAGCGATAGAGCCAGTAGGGATGGGATAATTCGGAGTTTGCGGGGGTTATTTCGTAGGCCGAGCATTGCCCATGATTATCCACCAACCAGTCTTTTCCTGTCATAGTTGCGAAATAATGGTTTAAATTGGCATATTAGGGCGAAAAGTTGTCTTTTAGCGGCAACTAATCCAGTTTCTTCTTGATTTTATCAGCAAGATTTCCGGAAAAGATGATCCCTTCGTGATTGGTAGATGAATTTTTGCTGAAAAGATTGAAGGACGATTCTCCTGGATGGATGAGGGCAATTGTCAGTTAAAGTCAGATTTTTTATCTATTATCTATCTGGTCTTCATCTGAGACTCAGGTTTCTAGAATTTAATCTTAACTGTCAGCTGCACTGGTTTCCTCCCGTGGCAAGCTGGATTCTTCCAGGGTAATACCCTTGACTTACCAAAAAATCTCTAATCTTAATTGGAAAATTTAACTCATGCGTAAACCATCAGCGTTATTATGGCTCGGTCTTTGTCTTAGTAGTTTAGCGGTTACGGTTTCCCTGGTAGCTGGAACATCGGCGAAAACCTTGACTAATTCTGATTCAGTGGTCAGTAAAGGTACTTTTAGTATTGCCCAAGCTAATCCCTGTGCCTCGAAAAATCCCTGCGCTAGCACTGATCCCTGTGCCTCGAAAAATCCCTGCGCTGCTAAACAGGGTAATGTGGGCGGTCCCTTAGCGCGACAATTGCAAGGAAAACCCGTGGTTGTCGATATCTATGCTAGTTGGTGTCCTGCCTGTAAAAATGTTGCCCCCACTCTTTCCCAACTTAAAAAAGATTACGCAGGTAAAGCTAATTTTATCGTCTTAGATGTCAGCGATCGCTCGAAAGCGGACAAATCAGCCCGCAAAGCCCAAGAATTGGGTCTAGGTCGTTTTTTTGAGGCCAATAAGTCCCAAACTGGCATGATTGCGATTATTGATCCCGCTACGGGCAGTATTTTGGCACAATACCGGAATAATGCCGATAAATCTGCCTATTCCTCCGTACTGAACTCGGCTATTAATAAAAAATAGTCGAAGATTGCCCAGCTTGGGGAGTACCAGCGATCGCCAAGGACTCCCGGGGCAATTTTATTTTTTTAGATCATTTCAGGAGAATTTTATGCGACGAGTATCGGAGTCAGTCGAAGGGTTGAAACCCGACAAAAAAGCGAAAATATCGAAAAAATCATTATTTTATCTGGTTTTAGGGCTTCTAGCTCTTATTTTAGTCCTTACCATCGGACCAATTATCGGCCATCCTCTGGAAAGAGCAATCTCGATCGTCGAAAATAGCTATCAGCAATGGTTAGATCGACAAGACACAACCAATCCTCTAATTTTACTGCCCTTAGCTTTTTTGGGGGGCGTAATTGCCAGCATATCTCCCTGTATTCTGGCACTATTACCCGTTAACCTCAGCTATATCGGCACCCTGAAAATAGAATCTCGTTGGGATGCCTTCAGTAAAGCAGGTTTATTCGTCCTAGGAGCGGTGACAATTTTAAGTCTTTTCGGTTTAGTTTCTTCCTTTGCTGGGGCGGTGATGGTGGAGTACCGAGGTTATATTAATATTGTTGTCGGTTTGATTATGGCGGTCATGGGTCTATGGTTATTGGGAGTAATTAAGCTACCTTTACCGCAAATGAACTTAAATCTCCCCCAAGCAGGTCCCTACGGAGTCGGATTAACTTTTGCTCTTGTTAGCTCTCCCTGTGCTAGTCCTGTCCTCTTTGCTGTTTTGGCCGCCGCTGCCGCTACTGGTTCTCAAGTCCTCGGCACCCTGACCATGGTTAGTTATGCTCTTGGTTATACAATTCTCATTTTCTTGGCCAGTTTATTTACTGGTCTAGCCAAACAAAGCCGGAATTTATTGCAACATTCCGAGACGATTATCCGTTTGGGTAGCGTCGCACTGATGGTGACGGGAGCCTATTATTTAGTTACTGGTACTCAATGGTTTATGGGCAGCTAAGATGGTCACTCTTGAGGGGGAACACCAAAAAAGCCGCCAGATAACCACTATTTTTCCACCTTAACCCGTTGAGTAACGATAACAATCCCATCTCCTTGAATTAAAATCGCCGATAACCAACGATTTTCTGGTGTTGCCGGCGCTTTTACCCGCTTAAATAAACCGCCGGACTGTAATAATTCCAATTCTAGAGGCTTTGTATTAATATAGCGCTCAATATCTACTTTCTCATCGATCGCCGCTCCAGCCAATAAATCATCCCCCAAAGGTTCGCGAACAATCACATCAAAATCAAATTCTTGACCCACTTTCACCCTTTCGGGAATTCTCACTTCAATACTGGGGGGATTTTTGCCAGTGCTTAACTCGACTCTCTCGCTTAAAATCTCCTGATAAACCAGTTTATTCCCTTGAAATTGCTGACGAGAACGAATCGTGGCATTCATTTCCACCACTCGTCCCTGCACCTTTCCTGTCCCAGTAATTTTAGTAATTGTATTGGCGGTTAACTTTTCCCCAGAACGACTCCAAGATTCGAGGGTCGTGGTGTATTGTAGATTGTTATAACGTTCCCAAAAATGAGTTAGAGCCTTTTTAGTTTTTTCGTAGGTCAAACCATCAGAATTAGTAAATTTCGGACTATAAAACTCCATTAGTTGCTTGAGATCCCGCTCATTAGCGGACGTTTCGATTTTGGAGATAAGGGTTTTTAAATTAGCCGGGGCAGTTTCTGGCTTTTCGGCCCGCAGACCGGTGGCAAGGGTAAAAGTTAACCCCAAACCTAACAGCAACGATAGGGAAAAATTGAGGGATTGACGAAAAAATTTATTGGGAATCGTGTTCAAGTTACGCATTAGTGATAGTTTGTGTAAGGATCGATAACTATGGTAGATTATTTCATTCTAGGACTGAATTTACCCTCTCTCGAATTATGGCACGCACCCCAACCCGTCTCCTGATTGCCGCTAGTGGTACTGGTGGTCATTTATTTCCCGCTTTGGCCCTGGCCGAGCGCTTGCCGGATTACGAGATTGAATGGTTAGGAGTTCCAGACCGTCTGGAACAGTCCTTAGTTCCAAAAACCTATCCCTTGCACAGCATCCTGATTGAGGGGTTTCAAACCCGTTTGGGGTTAAAAACTCTTAAGATTCTGTTCGGTCAACTGCGGGCCATTTGGCAAGTGCGTAGTTTAATCAAAAAACGTCAGATAGCGGCAGTTTTTACCACCGGGGGTTATATCGCAGGACCCACCATTTTAGCGGCTCGTTTAGCCAATATTCCCGTCATCCTACACGAATCTAACTACATACCGGGCAAAGTCACGAAAGTTCTCGGTCGCTGGTGCGATACGGTTGCCCTCGGTTTTCAGGGAACCGCCAGCTATTTGCCCGGCACTCGCACCACTTGGGTTAGTACACCAGTACGAGAGCAGTTTCTCATTCCCCAGTCCCTAAATTTACCTATTCCAGAGGATGCTTTTTTGATTGTCGTTGCCGGTGGTTCTCAAGGGGCCGTGGCTCTTAATCAAATTGTCCGACAAAGCGCTCCCCAATGGTTAGAAAAAGGTATTTATATCGTGCATCTCACGGGAGAAAACGACCCCGAAGCGGACAGTTTACGCCATTCTAACTATTTTTCCCGGCCTTTTTACGACAATATGGCGGGATTATGGCAAAGAGCTAATCTCGCTATCAGTCGCTCCGGTGCCGGCACTTTAACGGAATTAGCGATCACTTGTACGCCTTCGATTTTAATTCCCTATCCTTTTGCTGCCGAAGACCATCAGTTCTACAATGCCAAAGTTTTCGCTGAAGCTCAAGCCGCTTATCTTTATCGTCAAAATGAGTTAACTGCTCAGTTTTTAAGCGAATTAGTCCTGGATTTATGGTCTAATCCCGAAAAATTGGCCGCCATGGCTCAACAAGCTTCTCATCTAGCTATTAGTGACAGTGCCGATTTATTAGCCGATTTGTTGAGAAGAAAGAGTCAAAAAGATAGTTTTTGAAACAAATCAGCTACGCGAAAAGTGAACCCCGGAACCACATCTTCCCCCTCCAAAAAATCTCCTGATGTTAATAATCCCTGCGGTTCGTACCCGCAACGATAAACTAAAACATAGTGTTGACCTGGACTGATAACCCAGAGCAAACGAGTCCCATTGGCAAAATATTCGGCAATTTTGTCCTCGATTTCTGCCACTGTATTCCCTGGAGAGAGAATTTCTACCACTAAATCCGGCGCACCTTCTAAAAAACCCGTTGGCAATTCTTCCAATCCTTGCAGACGTTCCTTAGCAAAAAAAGCTATATCAGGAGAGCGTTTATTACCATTTTTCATAGTAAAAGCAGTGCTGGAGTCCAATAATACCCCTAGTTTTCGAGATGTTACTAAAGCGAATAAAGCAGCACTTAAAATAATGGCAATGTAACCATGTAAAGCCCAAGAATTTCCCATATTAATTAACTCTCCCTTGACCAATTCGTAACGATTACCATCGTCAGGTAACGCCATAAATTCTGCATCAGTCCACACTTTTGTCTCTGGAGTTTTCATCACAGCATTTTCTCGAATAGACATAACTTATCTTCAGTAAATATTCACAAGTAAAACCTTTAAAGAATTTCCTGTAACATCCGATTGGCCTGGGAAGCATAACCACCACCAAATAAATTAAAGTGATTGAGAATGTGGTAGAGATTGTAAAGAGTTTTGCGCTGTTGATAACCGGCATCGAGGGGGAAAACATCGTTATAACCCCGATAAAAAGCCGCCGGAAAACCGCCAAAAAGTTCCGTCATGGCTAAATCTACCTCCCGGTCTCCCCAATAGGTGGCAGGGTCTAAAATTACTGGTTCCCCATCGACGGTAATTGCCGCATTTCCCGACCACAAATCACCGTGGACGAGGGAGGGATGGGGTTGATGCTGACTCAAAATCTCGCTAATAGCGGGAATAACTTGATCCTCGTCGGGAAAATTGCCGCCGCGCTCCTTCGCAAGTCTTAATTGATAGCCAATACGCTGATGAGCGAAAAAATCCGCCCAATTGTTACTAATGGTATTAATCTGGGGAGTAGAACCAATGGTATTATTACAATGCCAACCAAAGCGATCGGACAGGGAAACTTGATGTAAATGAGCTAAATTTCGCCCCATTTTTTCCCAGCTTTGACTATCGCCACCGCCGAATTCCAGCCACTCTAGCACTAAATAACTCGATTTATCAGCAATTCCCCAACAAATTGGCTCCGGAACCCTGATAGTCTTGGTAGCGTGAATTTGCCTTAATCCTAAAGCTTCGGCAGCAAACATGGCCTCTTGGTTCGCTTGATTAATCTTGACAAAATAAATTAAACCATTGCCACTAACGGCATAACCCTGATTGATACAGCCACCACTAACGGGACGACTTTTCTCAATTTCAAAGGGTTTTTCCGTGGTTTGGGTAATATGTCGAGCAATTTGAGTCCACATAGGTTATCAGGAGTCGGGTGTCGGGTGTCGGGTGTCGGGTGTTAGGGTGTTAGGGTTTTGGTTGAAATTTCCCCATTATTTTCTCGTTCACTGATTACTGAATTGGTCTTACCACAACCACACCGTAAGCGTTGGGATTTAAATACTCTTGACAGGCATTTTGAATATCCTCTAAAGTGAGAGCTTCAATGTGTTGGGGATAACAAAAAGCCAGTTGTAAATCACCGATCTGAGTATGATAATAACCGTAAAGGTTGGCCCGATCGCTCGGTCTTTCATTGCCAAAAATAAACCGATTGGCCACTTGGGTTTTAACTCGTTCCAGTTCAGAAACTGTCACAGCTTTCTGTTGAATTTGTCCAATCTGTGCCAGCACCTCTCTCTCCACTTGCTCGATATTTTCCGAGGCCAATTGGGCCGAAATGGAAAACACCCCTTGCACTGCTTGGGACATATTACTGGCAGTTATTTGGGAAACTAAGCCCTTTTCTTGGCGCAGAGACTGAAATAATCGCGATACCTTGCCCTGACCCAGAATAGCCGCTAAAACATCGAGAGGATAGGTTTTTTCTAAGTCTCTCAACCCCGGCACTTTCCAAAATAGGATTAAGCGGGCCTGCTGCAAATTTTCATCCTCGTATTCTTGACGGATAATCTCGTTAAAAGGAGCTTCGGGCTGTAGATTAGCGATAGGATGAGAAATAAGCCCAGAATTGCCCTTACTGCCTAAAGCATCTAAAGAATCCCTCACAATAGCCATTAAATCATCTACAGGCAAATTACCCACCACCGCCACCGTCATCCATTCGGGACGATACCAAGTCCGATGAAAATCGCGCATTTGTTGAGCAGTGAGATTTTCAATCACTGCCATCGGACCCAACACTGGACGACGATAGGGTAAAACTTGAAAACAAGTCTCCATGGTGCGATAAAAAGTGCGACGACGGGGATTATCCTGAGAACGACGAATTTCTGCTAAAACAACCTGTCTTTCCCGCTCAAAAGCTTCATCGGGAATTAAAGCTTCTAAAACCACTTCTAGCTGCAGCGGAGCCAGATGGGCGAAGTCCTGCGGGGCAGTGGTAATGTAATAATGGGTGTATTCTTGGCTAGTAGCGGCATTAGTCACCGCTCCCCTCGATTCGATCGCCCGTTCAAATTCACCACTGTCTAAGTTACGGGTTCCCTTAAAAACCATGTGTTCAAGAAAATGAGCCATCCCATTGATCTGATCCGATTCTAAGGCCGAGCCGACCTGCAGCCAAACATTGAGATTAACCGCTTCTACTGGTTGACTTTCGGCAATAATCGTTAAACCATTGGCAAGACGGTGCAGAATCGGAGTGTTGAGTGTGGCAGGTTTCCCTAGGATAGCCGTCATTCTTTATTAGTCCTCGGTGATCACTCTGGCAAAAATTGTCACTTGTCTCCATTGTAGTCGCAGACTTTCACAGAGCCAACAAGATCAGGTGTTGGCCAGCAATTCCAAATTCAGAATGTAGCAAATGATACGGAACATCAAACCCTTTTGCCCGGTACATCCCAATCCCAAATCAAGAGGAATTAACAAGAGCCATAGGGATGGCATCATCGAGCATAAAGTCTAAAAGGGGAGCATCTCACCTTTGTAACCCCTAAATCAGGTTTTGGTGGTGATTCGGTAGAGGAGGTTTTATCGGACAGAATTGGTTAACGCTCTTGGAGGGAGTCTGGCAAAAGTCTTGCAGTCTCTAAACCCTAGCTCTCTTATGGAGTAAGACTTCAAGCTTAAGAGTGTAAATTTTAACTATTTCTATCTTGAAAACTTTGAAGATGGTCTTCTAAATACTCCTGGTGTAACGGCCTCTAGTGCCAGTGGATTACCCGTTTTAATTGGTAATCCTGATTTTTACGCAGATTCTGTTGATAGCGATGATGGAGTAATTGATGGAAATGGACAACAGGGTCATTATTTAGTCGAATACGGAAATGGAGTTATAGGAGGCTTAAATTTTACTTTTGATAAAAATACTTTAGGAACTCTTCCGACTCATGCTGGTCTCGTTTGGACAGATTCATATTCTGGGGCACTAGGGACGGATGGAACACCACTTACTTTTGAAGCTTTTAATGCTCAAGGAGGTTCTCTCGGCAAGATTCAATTAGGTCAAGGCCAGATTGGCGATGGAAGATTTGATGGAACCACGGGTGACGATCGTTTCTTCGGAGTTATAAATCCAGAAGGAATTTCAAAGATATCCATTTCCCAAACTTTAATAAGTGTAGGTATCAGTATAGATCATTTGCAGTATGGATCTATCGCTTCTCAGCCTCCAAAGAGTGTTCCTGAGGCTTCTAATGTCTTTGGTCTAGGATTACTCGGACTAGGTTTAGCCGCAATAAAAGTAAAAGGTATCCTATCAAAAAAAGCAAAGTCACCAACAGATAACCCCCAAGAACCAGACAGCTAACTGGGATCAATTGCAGTAGGATAAATTAGTCTATCCTACTGCATAATCGGTCAATTGACGAAGTATAGGAGGATGAAAGCCAATGACAATATCTTTTTTAGGAACACCTAGCCTAACTAAATCTTCAGCAATATCTTGTTCTGTCATATTCCATTGAATCCAAATTTTATCAGACTTGAGGTCAATATGAATAAGACAATAATGTACATACTTTTCGCCTTCCCACCCAAAAGTAACGACCTGATAATGTTCTTTTTGTTCATCAAAAATAGCTTGAATCTCCAAATCATTACCAGTGGGTTTATATTGAGTATATTCCGAAAGAATACTTTTGACTAATTGACGATATTTTGCTAACTTATCCATGTTAAGATTACCTCCTGACTTGGCGAAAAAATGATTAATTTTAAATGGTTTTCTCTAATCATCAATTGGGTAAAATCTAAAGAGAAAAAAGTGTCGTAAGTAAAACTAGGAATAGCTAAAAACAAGACTCTATCTCGATCTTTTCTTTTTAAAACCGCCCGATAATTAATAAATTGTCCTAGAGCAGTATGAAATTCTGAGATCGCTGAAGACCCCTCTTAAAAACTTTTAATTTCTACGGCAATCTTTTGATGATCTTTAGTCGCAGCAATCAGCTTTTCTGCGCCTAAATCGACAGCCATATTCACCCCTCCAAAACTTATCGTATAAGGGTCATGAGTAATTAACCAATTATCTTTGATCAAAGCGTTTTTGGCTGCTTGATAAACTAAATCCTTAGCCAATTTTACCTTTCTCCTGATTTGATAGGTTATCTTTCCCTGTTTTGAGGTGCGGCTTGAGCAATAAGGACAACTAATTTTCTCTGAACTATAGTACTGAGTAGCATCTAGGGCGACGAGTAAGTTGCCATTCAACGCCTCAAACCCCCTCAAATAGCCTTGGTCTTTCAGCCCTTGTTCAATCCACCTGAACAGGGGAAAAAGATGCTTTGCGACTATTCCATTGAGGATGTTCCGCATCTGCTCTACTGTCGGGATGTTGACCAAACCAAACAGACTTTGAGCATTATCTCGTCTACAACAACTATTAAGTTGACGCTGATCTTCTAGAAATGATTCATTCTGGCGAAAAAAGGCAGCGAATGCCCCTAATATTCCGTCTTTCAGACTGTAGCGGGTAGCATTGCTGGCACTTCGAGGCTCAGTTATCCCAGGGATAACTAGCTGGAAATAGCTCAGCATCCCCATAAAACCCAGTTGTTTGACTTCCATTCCCCCGAAACCCACTGTTCAAACCCTTCACTCCATTTTGAAAGGCAAGAGTAAGACTGGTTCTGTATTCTGTGCTACCGTTTGAATTGGGAATTGCTGGGTGTTGGCAGGAGATGTTGAATAAATTCTGAGATTCTGTTACCCTCGTAACAGAATCTCAGAATGAACCCTTATGGCAGGTATCAAGGCTACTTTTACGTCCACAGATTGTGCCTTTCATATTGAAGGCTACGAAAAGATTGATTTCAGTTTGCTCTATGTAAACGGTGCTTTCAAAATTGGGAATCCCGAAATTGCCGAAAGTTATGCACCATTCAGACGCTGCTTGATGGTGATTGATCAAACTGTTTATGGCTTGTATCGCCAGCAGATCGCTCGGTACTTCGCTCACTATCAAATCGATTTGACTGTTTTTCAAGTCAGTATCAAAGAGCCTGAAAAAACTCTGAGAACTTTCGAGAAGATTGTCGATGCGTTTGCCGACTTTGGACTGGTGCGTAAGGAGCCTGTTTTGGTTGTGGGTGGCGGACTCACGACCGATGTTGCTGGGTTCGCTTGTTCTGCCTATCGTCGCAAAACCAACTACATTCGCGTGCCCACAAGCTTGATTGGCTTGATTGATGCTAGCGTGGCGATTAAGGTTGCTGTCAATCATGGTAAACTAAAGAATCGTCTTGGGGCGTATCATGCCTCTCAAAAGGTAATTCTTGATTTCTCATTTTTGGGAACTTTGCCAATCGATCAAATTCGCAACGGAATGGCAGAGTTAATCAAGATTGCAGTTGTGGGCAATAAAGAAATCTTTGAGCTGCTAGAAGAACAGGGTGCGGCATTGCTGCACAGCCGTTTTGGCTATCTGAATGGCACCCCTGAGTTGCAAGCTGTGGGGCACCGTTTGACTTACAAGGCAATTCAAGTCATGTTAGAGCTAGAGGTGCCCAACCTGCATGAGCTAGATTTAGATCGAGTGATTGCTTATGGTCATACCTGGAGTCCGACCCTAGAATTAACGCCGGAACCACCGATGTTGCACGGTCATAGCGTCAACATTGATATGGCATTTACGGCGACGATCGCCCAGTTGCGCGGCTATATTTCGATTGAAGACCGCAATCGCATTTTAGGCTTAATGAGCCGATTGGGGCTGGCGATCGATAGCCCCTATCTCACCCCAGAACTCCTGTGGAAAGCGACCGAAGCAATTACGCGGACTCGCGATGGTTGGCAGCGAGCAGCGGCTCCCCGCCCGATTGGGCAATGCGTGTTTATGAACGACCTAACGCGATCTGAGTTGGACAATGCCTTAGCGGTTCACCGAGCGATCGCTCAAAACTATCCTCGTCAGGGCAATGGTGAGGATATGTACGTGCGCCTCGATCCAGCCTTAGAGGGAGCAGGCGTATGAGACCCGTTACACCCGTTGGAATTATCTCAGCGAAGTTAGCAGCCTTGGTCGGTCGCGCCGAGTCGATCGATGGGCTTGATCCGGTTTTCAAAGCTGAATTGCAGCAAGTCTATGCCCTAGCCTGCGGACTCGACCCGTATTTGGATGTTTGTACGACACCCGAATCGCCTGCCTTGGCTGCATTGGTGCAACGGACTCAAGCGGAGGACTGGAGCAAGCGATTTACGGATGGTGAAACGGTGCGCCAGCTAGAGCAGGAAATGCTCTCCGGGCATGTGGAAGGTCAAATGCTCAAATTTCTGGTGCATTTGACGCAAGCGCAACGGGTGCTAGAGATTGGCATGTTTACGGGCTATTCCGCTCTAGCGATGGCAGAGGCATTGCCCAGCGATGGGCAGGTCGTGGCTTGTGAGGTTGATGCTTATGTGGCTGAATTTGCGCGGCAGTGTTTTAACGAGTCGACGGCCGGACACAAAATCGTAGTCAAAGTGGCGCCTGCTCTTGAAACCCTTAAGCAGCTTGCAGAGGCAGGAGAGGTGTTCGATCTAGTCTTTATTGATGCCGATAAAGCAGGTTACATCGACTACCTAAATCTGCTCCTGACCACCTCGCTGCTAGCTCCAAACGGGTTAATCTGTGCGGACAATACTTTGATGCAGGGGCAGCCCTATCTCTCGGAAACGCCTACGCCCAATGGCAAGGCGATCGCACAGTTCAACCAAACCCTGAGCCACGATCCACGAGTTGAGCAAGTCCTGCTACCTCTGCGAGACGGCTTGACCTTGATTCGGCGTATGTAGTCCATTAATCCGCCCACTCAAACCTATGATAAAAACCGCTCCCAAGGTTAAGCTTCTCTCTGAGCCAGAGGTCAGTGCGGTCAGCAGCGGGGTGAGATCGCGCTTAAAAACCCTTGCCACTCTTACTTTGCTGCTGCTGGCATTGCCGTTCAACCTTACCCTCGTGTCGATTGCTTTGCTGAGATCGCTAGTTCTTCGCCAGGCGCGATCAACCACAGTAAATCCGCAAACGGTTCTCATTAGCGGCGGCAAGATGACTAAAGCCTTGCAGCTTGCGCGATCATTTCACAAAGCAGGGCACCGAGTCATCCTAGTGGAGATGCACAAGTACTGGTTAACTGGACACCGCTTTTCTTGGTGCGTTGATCGGTTCTACACCATACCCAAACCACAATCGTCCCAGTATGCTCAGGCATTACTGGAGATTGTGCAAAAAGAAAACGTTACTGTTTACGTTCCCGTTTGTAGCCCCGTTGCCAGTTATTATGATGCGCTGATTGCAGAAATGCTTGCGCCCCATTGCACCGTCATGCATGTGGATGTGGAGAGGCTCAAGCAACTGGATGATAAGTACGCCTTTGCGATCGCCGCAGGAACCCTAGGATTAAGCGTGCCAAAATCCCATCGCATCACCCATCCTCAGCAGGTGATTGACTTTGATTTTAGTAAGGCAAAGCGTCCCTATATCCTCAAAAGCATTCCTTACGATTCAGTGCGGCGATTGGATCTGACGCAGTTGCCCCTACGAGATGCTGAGGAAACGGCGACTTTTGTGCGATCGCTGCCCATTTCTGAAGCAAATCCCTGGATCATGCAGGAGTATATTCCAGGGCAAGAATATTGTACCCATAGTACTGTTCGTCAAGGACACGTGCAGCTTCACTGCTGCTGCAAGTCTTCAGCGTTTCAGGTCAACTACGAACACGTTGATCATTCTGAGATTGAACGGTGGATTCTCGCCTTTGTCAAGGGGCTGAACCTTACGGGACAAGTGTCTTTCGACTTCATTCAGGCAGCAGATGATGGACAGGTTTATGCGATCGAATGTAATCCGCGCACACACTCTGCCATCACGATGTTCTACAACCATCCTGATGTGGCACAGGCTTATCTAAATCTACATCCACTCCCCCAGATGGCTCAGCCACTTGCCTCTAGCCGCCCAACCTATTGGACTTATCACGAAGTTTGGAGATTGCTAACCCAGCTACTTTCTCCAAAGATGCTCAGGCAACGATTACAGATTCTCGTCAACGGCAAAGATGCCATCTTTGAGTGGGACGATCCCCTCCCTTTTTTAATGGTGCATCATTGGCAGATTCCGCTATTACTGCTGGGAAGTTTTTGGCGCGGCAGTGAATGGATTCGGATTGACTTCAACATTGGCAAGCTTGTTGAACTGGCAGGAGACTAGAGCATGGAAAAACTGCAGATTTTGCATCTAGTTGGCTCTGCTGTGAGCGACTTTTACTGTGAGTTGTCGCGACTCTATGCCCAAGATTGTCTACAAAATACGGCGAATCCAGACCTCTATGAGTTCCACATTGCCTACGTGTCGCCAGATTTGAGGTGGCGGTTTCCCAAGTCTTTAGACAATGCCGAGATCGCCGAGACTCCCTCAGTTTCAGTCCCTGAAGCAGTCGCGGTTTTAATGCAACGACCGATCGATGTGATGGTACCCCAAATGTTCTGCCTGCCCGGAATGACTCGGTACCGTGCGCTATTCGATCTGCTCAAAATTCCGTATGTGGGAAATTCGGCTGAGCTAATGGCGTTAGCCGCAGATAAGGCAAAGGCGAAAGCGGTTGTCTCCGCAGCCGGGGTGACCGTGCCCGCTGGCAAGGTTCTGCATCGAGGCGATTGCTTATCTGTATCCCGTCCGTCGATTATTAAGCCGAACCATTCCGATAATTCATTGGGTTTGAGTTTAGTTACAACAGACACCGATGGAGATGCTGCTTTAGCAACTGCCTTTGAGTATGCAGATGAAGTCTTGGTTGAGGAGTTTATCGAACTGGGTCGAGAAGTTCGCTGTGGGGTGATTGTGCAAGCGGGTGAGTTAGTTTGCTTGCCCCTAGAAGAGTACGCCGTGAATCCCGAAACTCATCCGATTCGGACTTATGCAGATAAACTCAAGCAAAGTCAAGATGGTAGTTTGGATTGTGCTGCTAAAGAGAAAACCAAGGCGTGGATTGTTGATCCTAGCGATCCAGTGACTCAGCGAGTTTGGGCGATCGCAAAACAATGTCACGTTGCTTTGGGCTGTCGGCATTACAGTTTGTTTGATTTTCGGATCGATCCACACGGACAGCCGTGGTTTTTAGAAGCAGGTTTGTATTGTTCGTTTGCTCAGAAAAGCGTCATTTCAATGATGGCTCAGGCTGCTGGAATTTCATTGACAGACCTGTTTCAAAATATGGTGCAGATGGCAGTGGCGGGAGAGGCTGCATCTTTCGGCGATCGCCAGAAGTGGCAGAAATCACGGGATATAGTCTAAATTGGCTATATGAATTGGTATGGGGGTATGATCGCCTGGATCCAGCAAGTTTAGGGGATAAACGTCAAAATAATGCTGGGAGAACCCCTTTGCTCAATGACCAACAACAGGCCTTACTGTGGCAAGCTCTACAAGAACCGCCATCGGATGGAGGATTATGGACAGGTTCCAAGGTGGCCCGATGGATGAGCGAATTATTAGGAAAAAGAGTCGCTCCTCAAAGGGGCTGGGATTATTTGCGCGGTCTCGATTACGTCAGAAGAAGACCCCGACCCGCTCACATCGAGAGTGACCCCGAAGAACAAGAACAGTGGAAAAAAAATTTCGCAGACCATTAAAGAAGTGAAACGAGAGCATCCCGAAGCCAGGGTAGAAGCATGGGCAGAAGATGAACATCGTATCCGATTAAAACCGATTAACCGGGTTATTTGGGTGCAGAAGGGAGAAAACCCCATAGCTGACGTGAACTGGAAATTTGAGTGGTTGTGGTTAGTGGGATTTGTTCATCCCCAAAGTGGGGAAACCTATTAGTGGATTGTTCCCAAACTTAATCTAGAAGTTTTCGGGGAGATTTTGGCTGATTTTGCTGAACATTTTCGCCCGGGAGCGTAACGTCGCCTGGTTTTAGCTTTCGACCCAGCTTCTTTTCATACCAGTGAACAGTTACAAGTCCCTGAGGGAATTCATTTCCTCAGGATGTCGCCCAAATCCCCTGAACTTCAACCCGCCAAGCGATTGTGGCCTGATTGCTGATGAACCCCCGGCTAATCGAGTGTTTTCACAGATTAGATGAAGCAGAGGAAGTTTTGTGTCAGCGATGTCGAGCCTTGATCAAAAGACCAGAGTGGATTCGAGGTTATACTCAATATCATTGGTGGCCTGTTGACTTAATTTAACTATGGGTAATCAAACGGATTTAATATGATTACTGAATCTCCCCTCTTGCCTCTGAGAAAAAAAAATGCTATGATGAGAATGGATCGGGCTTCTACGTTGGTGACTGCCTTTCAAGTTTTTTGATCTATGCTTGATTGTGATAAGGGAGCGAATAACCAATTCGTGTGGTAGTAAACCGAGCCTGTACTCGGAAACAGAAACGCGTAATATAAGTTCCCACCTGGTTAACCCAGGTCATAAACTTAGGTAAAACGGCGTAGCGGTCTTTTCAAGTTTTTCGAGCATATATAGACCAAATTCTGGGGAGATTCCCTGTACTTCCTTAGTTTTGCCCTCTTGGTTGGTCAAAAAAGCCAGTATCTATATTTTTTTTAGGGTAAAGACTGCTGTTTTCGGTAACGCTTGTCACTGCTAAATTGTGACAATCCGGACTACACTAGGGAAAAATTTATGAATTATTGTTAAGCAATGACTGAAAAACAGCCAAGAGTTGTTATCATCGGCGGCGGATTTGCGGGTTTATACACGGCCAAAGCCCTAAAAAACGCCCCCGTTCATGTTACCCTCATCGATAAGCGAAATTTCCATCTTTTTCAGCCCCTCCTCTATCAAGTCGCTACTGGGGCGCTATCTCCGGCCGATATCTCCTCACCTTTGCGCTTAATCCTACGGGGTCATGACAATACGGATATTCTCCTCGATCATGCCATAGATATAGATACGGTCAAGGGAGAAGTGATTTTGGAAGATCACCCACCGATCGCCTACGATCAATTAGTTATTGCTACGGGAGTCAGTCATCACTATTTTGGCAATGATCAATGGCAACCCTACGCCCCCGGGTTAAAAACCATTGAAGACGCAGTGGAAATGCGTCGTCGCATCTATCTCGCTTTCGAGAAGGCCGAGAAAGAAATCGATGCCGAAAAGCGGCAAGCTTTATTAACTTTTGTTATTGTCGGTGGCGGACCGACGGGGGTAGAATTAGCAGGAGCGATCGCAGAAATTGCCCACGGTGCGCTTAGGTCTGATTTCCACCAGATTAACCCCACAGAAGCGAAAATTTTGCTCTTAGAAGGGATGGATCGGGTATTACCTCCCTATGCACCCGATTTATCCGCTAAAGCTGCCGCTTCTCTCACAAAATTAGGGGTGACAGTGCAAACTAACAGCATCGTTACCAATATTGTGGAAGGTTGTGTCAGCGTCCGTCAGGGAGAAAAAACCACAGAAATCGCTGCCGAGACAATTTTATGGGCAGCAGGGGTAAAAGCATCGAGAATGGGGCGAATTTTAGCCGAAAGAACCGGGGTAAATCTCGATCGCGTCGGTCGGGTAATCGTCGAACCCGATTTAAGTATCGCCGGTTATGGCAATATTTTTGTGATCGGGGATCTGGCTAATTTTGCCCATCAGGGAGATAAACCCTTACCCGGAGTTGCCCCCGTGGCCATGCAGGAGGGCGAATATCTGGCGAATTTATTAATTTCTCGCCTAAAAGGGCAAACTATTCAACCTTTTCATTATATCGATCGAGGTAGTCTGGCAGTGATCGGTCAAAATGCGGCCGTGGTTGATTTGGGATTTGTCAAGTTTTCTGGGTTCATCGCTTGGTTAGTCTGGGTTTGGGCCCATATTTACTATCTGATCGAATTTGATAATAAATTAGTGGTGATGGTGCAATGGGGTTGGAATTATTTTACCCGCGGTCGTGGCGCTCGTTTGATTACGGGAGAGGGGCAGAATTTAGCCTCGGGACAATTGCCGCAAAATAACAGCCAAAATAATAACAATCTGGCCGTTTCTAACCAGACGGAAACTCTCTCTCCGCCGATTGTGAAAGTGTGAAAAAATAGCCGTGATTATCTAGTTATCAGTTAGCAGGTAATAATACTAAATCCGTTGAGTATAGGCTACATATCAGGACAGGCAAAAGGCAACAGGCTCTTCTAGGTTCTGTGTGATAAGTTTAACTTACATAGGATCGCTCAATCTTTGTGTCCTTTGTGTCTTTGTGGTTCCTTTCACTCGCTCGCCAGCAGGACTGTATCTTAGAATATATTTTGCCCACCAAACCTAAGAGAGCCGGCAACAGGCAAGAGGCACAAGGGTGAATAAATAATCAGTTTTTAATAACTGGATTTAGTATAACAATCGATCGATCATGAAAATAGAACGCCCTCACAGTCTAGAAATTACCCCGGAGGAAAGCCAAGAATTAGAATATTTACGAGTTACAATTGAACGAGCGATCAAAGATGGTGTAATCACAAGAATAGAATTTGAATCGATTAAAACAATCATGTTTTCTAATAAGAAAAATAATCCCGACCAAATCCTCCGGCAAGTGACACTCTATCGCCATTTAGTCGTTGAAAAAATGAATAATGGCGAACTAATTTTTGAATCTCCCCAATAGGGCGAAATGCTGTTGTCTTGTCTTATTCTTTTTTGTCGCTACCGGGAAAAACTCGACCTTGAATATTTTCTAAAGCTGAAACTGCCGCTCCGGAACCGGCGATAATATCCCGTTCTTCTCCCCCTAAATATAAGCGGCCAAAACTGCCCACGGAAGTGACGTGTAGGATATTAATTAAAGCGGCTTTTTCGGCCTGATTAGCGGCTAGGGAAGCGTAGGCGGCTGGTTGCACTTCTAAAACGTATAAAGTCTGTCCTGCCATTAACATCATACCCCGAGAACTACGGTTAATTAATTGGGCTTGGTAAGCGTCAATGTTGCGAATAATTTGGCTAGAGACAATTTGCGGTTTCAGACAATCGCGCTGACTAACGCCTAAATACTGCAAAATTGCCTGACCAGCCGCCCTGACCTCTCCCTGACTGCTAGAATGGAGTTCTAAGAGTCCATAGAGTCGTTCTACGAATAGAACCCCCGGACGAACCACGGCGGATTTGAGGGCAATATCGGTGATGCGATTAATCTCGATGCCGGGGGAAATTTCAATCCAGAGGGAAGAATCCCCGGGTAGGGGTAAAAATCCTTGGGCGACTGTACCGATGTAAGCAGCGTGTTGAAGCTGTAGATTGTCAAGATAAACGTAACTGCGAAGTTCTACACCCAAGCTAATTTCTCCCTCTTTCTGTCCTCTGGCAAATCCCCATTCCAACCCCGGAGCGATGATTAATCAATCCTTGATTAGGGCTTAGGCATTACCATGTTTAACTATAGTATAGAATTGGGGTTCCTTGGATTTACTGGGGAGAAGCGGTAAAAAAACTATAATTATGGGGACAAACTGAGGGACAAACAGCATGACGATTCTTTTAGGGGGAGATATCGGGGGAACTAAAACAATCCTGCGTTTAGTGGATTGCCAAAACTCACCGGATAGTCCCCAACCCCTGCTCACTACTCTCGATCAAGAAATTTATCCTAGTGAACAATACCCCGATCTGGTGCCGATCGTCCAGCAGTTTTTGGCCCGACAAACCACTATTCCCTCGGTGGCAAAAGCTTGTTTCGGTATTGCAGGTCCAGTGGTTAACAATAGTTCCGAATTGACTAATTTAAGCTGGTCCCTAACTGGCGATCGCCTAAGCGACGAGCTGCAAATTGAGCGAGTAAAATTAATTAATGATTTTGCGGCGATCGGTTATGGGGTGTTAGGATTAGCCCCAGAGGAGCTGCACAATCTACAGGCGGCCCCCGCAGTACCAGAGTCCCCGATTGCGGTTATTGGTGCGGGAACGGGGTTAGGAGAGGGTTTTTTGATTCCTGTGTCGAAGGGTAAATATCGGGTGTTTGCTAGTGAGGGTTCCCACGCCGATTTTGCCCCTCGATCGAGTTTAGAATATCAACTATTAAATTATCTCTTGGAACTCTATAATATCGAGCGCCTTTCGGTGGAGCGAGTGGTTTCTGGCCCTGGAATCACTTCTATCTATCGATTTCTCCACGATAGTAACTATAGTCAGTCCTCGCCGGCCATGGCGGAAATTTACCGCACTTGGTTAGCAGAAATGGATAAACCGCAAAAAAACGTCGATTTAGCGGCTAAAATTGCCAGTTTTGCCCAAGATAACTCGGATCATCTCTGTTATCAAACCATGAAAATCTTTGTCGAGGCCTACGGTGCGGAAGCGGGCAATTTAGCCCTGAAGTTGCTTCCCTACGGAGGATTATACATCGCGGGCGGGATTGCGGCCAAAAATCTTCCCCTAATGACCGAGGGTAGCTTTATGAAGGCTTTTCGCGCTAAAGGTCGGATGACGGAGCTATTAAGCAACATTCCCGTCCATATCGTTCTTAATGCTCAAGTGGGACTAATGGGGGCGGTTTACTGTGCTAGTCAGCTATGAGGGAGGGTTTAGTGGAGATGGCTAGGGATTATTTTCAGGTGGTGATTCGGTAGTAGTCATGGAGGCTTAATCCTTTGCTTTGCTGTGCATTAGAACTCTTGCAAATTAATTATATGTTATGATGGTAGGCTAACTAATTTTTTGGGAAAATTAGCCAATTAGTGCATTTTTTCTGAATGAAAACCTGAAGTTTTACTTTTAACTCAAAACTCTTTATATATGCTTTAATTTGGTTATCAAAACCTCTTTATTTAAGCTGCAGAAACCATCTCAATTTTTATTATTGAGAATAAATTATCCTTGACTGGATTAATGTTTGGCAACTTTTAAGAAGTTGTTATAACTATCCCTAACTCATAGTTATAAATAGTCGTTAAAAAGTTAACTCTTAAACTATATCTTCGACGACGATTCTGATATTTACGCGATAATATTTTCAAGATTTTGAGTTTTCTATTTATAGGTTTAATGATAATCCTTTCTTTGGCTAAAGCATTGTTATACTACTTTTATAACTCTGTTAATTTTCTATTTCTTGGTTTATTTTCGGTGTATAACTATCACTATGGTATGCAGCTATTCCCTGATAATCATTGTCTTCTCTGCTGGTAGTTAAAGGATGAAAACGAACTCAAATTTTTTAAAATAAACTAAGATCATGACCTCTACCTTTTCCACAACAGACACAGATAATTTCCTCGGTATTTTTATCAGCTACTAATTGAGATTTTAAAGTATGATAACTTCTTTTACCACCAAAAAAATCTTTCTGTTTTTTTTTGGGCGTTCCCTGGGAGTTTCCGTTACATCCATTACCGTTACGACCGGTATCTCTGCTTGATTTAGTAGAGCTTTTTTTCCTTTTAAATGGAAGTTTCCCGATTGTAAAAGCATTTTTTTCGTCTTATTTACAATCCTAACTTTATACCAAATAGGAACTGGGGATACTGCCTAGGTCGGGGATGTAAGATCGAAAACTGGGTGTAAGTCGGTTTTGAGGCAATCCCCCGTGACATAGGAAGTCGTTCACCTTGACTGGAATGTATAACACCCATTTCCTCCTACAGATCCCTAGAGATCGTTTCTGATCAAATCGACGCTCGACTCCCACCGGAGCATTAAGATAACTGTTATCAGTAATTATTGAGAAAATAAATCTCCATACCTTATTTTCTCGTGGCACAATAGAGAGAAAGTATAAAAAACTTAACAATAAGGAGGGGTTCGATGGTTGCTACACCAGTCAAAACAAAACGTCTCACCGTGCAGGTGGCCGATCTCACCGCAGACACCACCGCTATTCGTTCCCTCGATTGGGATCGCGATCGCTTCGATATTGAATTCGGATTACAAAACGGTACGACTTATAACTCCTATCTGATTCGTGGGGAAAAAATCGCTCTTGTGGATACCTCTCACGAAAAATTCCGTCAACTATATTTTGATAGTCTCAACGGATTAATTAACCCCCAAGAAATTGATTATTTAATTATCAGTCATACCGAACCCGATCACAGTGGTTTAGTCAGAGATATGCTGCAACTCGCTCCCAATATTACCGTCGTTGGGTCGAAAGTGGCAATTCAGTTTTTAGAGAATTTAGTTCATCATCCTTTTCAACGTCAACTGGTCAAAAATGGCGACCAGTTAGACCTAGGCAGTGGTCACATTCTCGAATTTGTTAATGCTCCTAATTTACACTGGCCTGATACTATTTTTACCTACGATCACGGTTCAGGAATTTTATTTACCTGTGATGCTTTTGGAATGCACTACTGTTCCGATGATCTTTACGATGAGCAATTAAGTGCTATTGAAGCAGATTATCGCTTCTATTATGAATGTTTAATGGGTCCTAATGCTCGTTCCGTACTAGCGGCGATGAAACGGATGGAACCCCTAGGTAATATTAGTCTCGTGGCTAATGGTCATGGACCGTTATTAAAACATAATGTTACTGAATTATTGACCCGTTATCGTGATTGGAGTCAGGCACAAACTAAGGCAGAAAAAACTGTCGCTGTTTTTTATATTTCCGATTATGGTTATAGCGATCGCCTCTGTCAATCGATTGCCAAAGGTATTACTAAAACTGGTTTGGCTGTAGAAACTTTAGACCTGAAATCTGCCGATCCCCAAGAGGTAAAAGAATTAGCTTCTTCTGCGGTGGGAATCGTCATCGGTACTCCCCCCGTTTCTGGTATTAATGCCCAAGAAATTACGGGTAATTTAGGCACAATTCTCGCCTCGGTTAACCCCAAACAATATATCGGAATGTTTGAATCTCAAGGGGGTAATGATGAATCAATTTTACCTCTATTTAATAAGTTTCGTGAAGTTGGTTTAACCAAAGCTTTTGATCCCATTCGTAGCGCAGAAACTCCTAACGAAAGTCTCTATCAACGCTGTGAAGAAGCGGGTACAGACATGGGACAACTATTAACCCAAGAGGTAAAAGTTAAACAAAGAAAATCCCTCGATACTGACCTTGATAAAGCCATCGGACGGATTAGCGGTGGTTTATATATTATTACCACCAAGAAAGGAGACAGAAGCGGAGCAATGGTCGCTTCTTGGGTGACGCAAGCAAGTTTTGATCCTCCCGGTTTTACCGTTGCTGTGGCAAAAGATCGGGCGATCGAGTCTTTACTGCAAGTGGGGGATCAATTCATTTTAAATATTCTGGAAGAAGGCAATTATCAAACCCTGATGAAACACTTTTTAAAACGTTTCGGGCCGGGGGAAGATCGTTTTGCAGGAGTCAATACTCGCACCGCTAATAATGGTTCCCCAATTTTAGCCGATGCTCTCGCTTATTTAGAATGTGAGGTCGTTAGTCGCATGGAATGTGCCGACCACTGGATTGTTTACAATAAAGTCACCGATGGTCGCGTTTCTAAACCTGATAGTTTAACGGCCGTCCACCATCGCAAAGTCGGCAATTATTATTAGGATTATTGCTTGATTTGACTGGTTGAGAAAATACAGATCAAGACGCTTGATCTCAGCTTTTGAGATGGTTTAACCCCTCAACCAGTTGGTCAGCTTTTTCCAGTGACCAGTAAACAGTGAACAGTAATCAGTGAACCGAAAACTCATACTAAATCCCTTGAGTATAGGCTACATATCAGAAGAGGCACTCATGCAAAACGGAGAATAAATAATCAGTTTTTAATAACTGGATTTAGTATCACATCTGATCACTGATAACTTAGGGTTTGCGGCAAAAAGTTTTTCCTGGGGGCAGGGTGTGGGGTGTAGGGTGTAGGGTGTGGGAAGTATAAATAAAAATAATCTCCTGTCTCGGCTCTCCTCGACTTTGTGTGATAATTTTTGCTTATGGAATCCTGAAGTGCTTATTGGACAAGACTTTTAGGAGTATTTTGCGGATATTCTATCAGTATAGACCTCGTTTCCACACAAAAACCAGAAGAGCCCTGTCTCCTGACTACTGATAACTGATAACTGATAACTGATAATTGATAACTGTTCCTATGGACTAATACCCGCAGATTTAAGGGCTTTGTCCATTAAAATTACATGGGTACTGCTTTCCTGTCCCTCATTGTCAGGACGACGCTGAATATAACTGCCATCGGATTGCAATTCCCATGCTTGCCGGTTATCTGACAACATAATCCCGAGAATTTCTTCCAGTTCCTTGGCGATCGCTGGTTCATCGATCGGTGTCACTGCTTCCACGCGACGACTCAGGTTCCGCGTCATCCAATCGGCGCTACCAATATAAACCTCCTCTTGACCATCATTGTAAAAGTAAAAAATACGGGAATGTTCCAAAAAGCGGCCGATAATGCTAATTACTCGGATATTTTCGCTTACTCCTGGCAATCCGGGTCGTAAACAACAGATGCCGCGAATAATTAAGTCAATCTGCACACCGGCACGAGAAGCGGCGTATAAGGCTTCTATGATCGGTTCATCCACAAGAGAGTTCATTTTTGCGACAATGCGCCCCGTACCGCTATTCTTACAGTTTTGGACCTCGCGATCGATCATTGCTAACATCCGTTTTCGCAAACTCACTGGAGCAATTAAAAGTTTGCGATAGGATTGCTGACGGGAGTATCCGGTCAGAAAGTTAAATAAATCGGTGATGTCTGCCCCTAAATCCTCGCGACAGCTAAGTAGGCCTAAATCAGTGTATAATTTAGCCGTTTTTGGGTTATAATTGCCCGTGCCAATATGGAAATAACGGCGGATTTTATCCCCTTCTTTTCTGACCACGAGAACCACTTTCGTGTGGGTTTTGAGACCAACTAAGCCATAAACAACGTGAACTCCGGCCTGTTCGAGCTTTTTCGCCCAAATAATGTTATTTTCCTCATCAAAGCGAGCTTTTAGTTCCACTAACGCCGCTACCTGTTTACCATTTTCCGCCGCTGCAATCAGGGAATTGACAATCGGGGAATCTCCGGAAGTACGATACAAAGTCATTTTAATCGCTAAAACATGGGCATCATAGGCCGCCTGGGCGATAAACTGTTGTACTGAGGCACTAAAGGAATGGTAGGGGTGATGAACGAGAATATCGTTATTGCGAATTAAAGTAAAAATATCTTCGCCATTCTGTTCTAAAATGCCGTCTTCGTTACCGTCAACTATTTCTCGCAATCCCTGTAAAACCGGTGGGGTGACGGCATTCCAAGGGGGATCTTTCAGTTCGGGACAGGGTAAGGACAGAAAATAAAATAAATCCTTGTGTCCTAACAGTCCATCCACATCGTAAACATCGATCTCCTCAAGTCCCAGATCGCGCATGATCCGGTCTTTAATATTGCTAGGAGTAGAACTGTGGATTTCCAGACGTACTGCCGATTTACCGATGCGGCGCTTGCGTACTTCTTCCTCGATCGCTAATAATAAATCATCGGCCTCATCTTCTTCGACGGAGATGTCAGCATTGCGCGTCACCCGAAAAGGATAACATTCTTGGATGATCATGCCGGGGAAAAGTGCCTCCAAATTGTGCATTACCACCTGTTCAAGGGGTACTCCCGTCCAAATCGAAGCTTTTCCATCTTGGTGGCGTAATTCCTTGGATAATGCCAGAAAACGGGGGAAAACCTGCGGCACTTTTACCCTGGCAAATAGTTCTTTATCGGTGTCGGGATCGCGAACGACTACGGCTAAATTGAGACTAAGATTAGAAATATAGGGAAAAGGATGACTGGGATCCACCGCTAGAGGAGTTAAAACGGGGAAAATATTTTGTTCAAAGTAATCATGGAGATAATTGCGCTGTTCTTGATGTAAATCTACATAGTTAATCAGATGAATTCCCTGTTCTACTAAGAGATTTTTTAGGGTGTGTTCAAAAAGACGATCCTGCTGTTGCACAAGGGGACGCAGACGTTTACTGATCTCGGTTAACTGTTCCGAGGCAGTCCGGCCATCGGCACTTAAAACGGCTACATTTGCCTCTACCTGTTGTTTAAGCACTGCCACCCGTACCATAAAAAATTCGTCGAGATTGGCACAAAAAATGGCGGTAAACTTTAATCTTTCCAGTAGGGGAGTCCGAGGATCAAGTGCCTCACAAAGCACGCGATGATTAAATTCTAACCAGCTTAATTCTCGGTTAAAGTAATATTGCGAGTCTTTAAGATCGATTTCGGAAGTTACGGTAGGAGCTTTAGTCATAGAGTCTAATATCCAAATAGTAGATTAAACAGTTAGAAAGAAGCCACTTAAGCCTAAATTTGACTATTTTGGGCGTTTTTTAGGCTATATTGCCCCAGATTAACCAAAGTTACCCCGATTATCTTGGATGCTAATCCTACTGATTCTAGCCTGACCGGGGAAAAAATCAATTTATTAAAAGGTTAAGAAATCAATCCCGACCGCTCAAGGTTAAATTAATCTTTCGGTGAAATTAGAGTTCAAGGAAGAAGAATAGGCATAATTTGCTGAGAATATCGTCTTTAAAGCCCAGCTTTGACTATAACACAAAATCGAGCCGATCTGACTTGTTAAATATATCATCTCAAACGTAAGGCAATAATACGAATCAGAATATTTGATCAGGATGATGATTAGATTGCCAATTGACCATTAGTTGATATATTTGTGTTTGATAAAAATAAGATAACTCATAAGCTAATCTTAATTCTCTTTCTAAGACTTCTGTTTTAACATCATTAGCAGTCAATGAACCTAAAACCTTACGGAGTGCGATCGCTAAAATGCTGATAAAATCGTGTCCACAACATAGCTGCCACGGATCATGATTTTCATCGCTAATTACCGATAAATCCTGTTTAATTTGCTGTTCGTCTAAGGACAGTTTCTGAGAATGATTTTTGATACTTATAATTAATTTGTCAATAGATATTGACAGATTCAGATTCTTTTTGTCAATAAACTTACTAAAATTTAATCCTTCAAACTTTAAATCTAACTTATTCCTAAGAGATAGCAATCTTAATTTACCAATTTCCTGCCCTAACTTTAGTAAAGTTTCTCTAATATCTTCGGTAAAAGCTGCAATTTTTTCTTCACTTCCTCGTTCTTTTAATAATTTATCGAAAGCATCAGATTTAATTAACATCATTTCCAAATCATGTTCATCAGTCAAAAAGAGATTATTACTGTTGGGAATTTGTTGTTCTATTCTCGAAAAATCTGCATCTATAACAGCAACAACTCGACGAAAATTGTCTTCTTTTTCTAAGATGGATAATGCTTTGATAGCATTATTTTTACCAGAGGCAATTGTGATTCTAACCTCTTGCTTGTTTACTAATCGCTCATAAATAAGTTTATCACTATGACCTTCAACAATTAAAAAAACTCCCTCATGATCGCCGCGTAGTAAACGAATGCTATTAGCAATTCTGTCAGGTGTTATCTGATCTTTCATTTTTGTTTTGGTTTCTCTAATTCAACTGTCAAATCCCAACGATCATTAATAATATCAGGAGAATGGGTAGCCATCAAAATATCTAACCCAGAAAGTTTCGTAATTTCCTGTAAGTCTTTTAAAAATTCCTGCTGCCATGAAATATGAAGTGACATTTCTGGTTCATCAATTAAGATCAAAGTATTAGGTTTAACTTTAAATAACAATTCATATAAAATTACTAATTCGTGCTGTTCCCCAGAAGATAAATCTGTTGGCGATAAAACCTCCCCTTCCTGGGTAGTGAAGATAAACCCTTTACTTTGATCAATAGTAACACTTTTGAAAGAACATTTTTTATTAATTATATTTTTAAATAGCTCTACTTTAGGATAAATGTCATTGAATACATTGAGCTTTCTCTCTACATCCTCAATATAAACCGATAATAATTTTCTGGTGCTATCATCAATACTATCTTTAACTTGAAAGTTAGAATCTTCATCTTTTTTCAATAGTCCTGCACTAATTAATTGATTTCTTTCCCTTTCAAGTTGATCAATTTTTTCCCTTAGTTCATCATCGGTTAATGATGCCTTTTTTTGTACAACTCTCGCCGGAAAGGTTCGGTCTAAAGTTTGAGATAGTTGTCCATACTCTGCTAATTTATTTTGAATATTTTCTGCTAAATCTTCAGAATAGCTGGTCACGGAGTACAATGTCATCGGCCTCCTTATAGGTCTGGCAATTTTAGCACTATTGGAAATATCTAATAGACGTTGTGATTCAATAAAACGAACATTAATGGAGTCTCGAATTTTCTTTAACCAATCGGGATATTCTTTCTGGAATTGCTTGGGTAAATATTCTCCAAATCGTTCATAAACATCTTCTGAATACAGAATTTCTTCTGTGGGGGTATAGAGCCATGTTTCTGCTCCAACTCTATCTAAACCAGGTATGACATCATCTATCATGCTGAGAGGGAAAGAGATTGTTTTCTCGTCTGGTGAATCAGGAGAAAAAGTCGGTTCTTCTTTTTGATCGGAGGAAGTAAAATTAAAATCAATCTTTGGTATTACATTACTTTCTTTATTCTTACTGGTGGAAGCTTTGAGAATATCCACAAAGCTTTTATCGTCAAAAATTATAGTAAATTTTTGAAAAGGAATAGCTCTTATATCTGAATACTTTAGGTTAAAAAAACCATTGACCAATCGCAGTAATGATCTATCAAAACTAAGCTAAAGTAAAAGCAATCTAGTGGCCGAAAAACTTTTCCAAGAGATTCCTCTTGACAAAAGAAAAGCCGACCCTTGTGACAAGATCAAAGAGTTTATTGGACATCAAGAGTTGAGTGAGAAACTAGGAGCAGATTTTTATTTTGCTACTCTTTATTATTCTTGGGAGAGGGGATTAAACGAACCGACTAATGGACTAAGTTCAGACGGATTTAAATCCCTTATTCTGAGATTAGCCGAATCTCCCCCACCCCCCAGAAGTGGGAAAGTTGGGGGGAGTCTTGCCTCTTGCATAAGTCCCTCATCTCAGCAGGCAATTTAAATTACGAAAAGCTTAACAATCGTCCTCGAAAATCTCTTGACTATCCTAGCCCGAATGAGGTATGCTCTGATAGCTCAGACAGTGATGCAATTCAGACTTGAATTGGCGTATTATAGATGTCGAACTGGTTACGCCTAAAAGTCCTTATTGAAGAAGCTTTCACAAGATGTACACAGAACCGAGGATTTTAGGCATGAGGACGGAACACAAAAATCAAAAATTAAATTGTCAGAAATTAGCAGAAGTCTTTTTATCAAATCCTTTGATTGAAGATTGCTATTTTATGGTACGAGAGGGTGAATTAGTTGCCTATATCGTTTCCTCTGGACCTTGGAATTCTGAACAATTGTCCTCCGATTTACAGTCTCAATTATCGGATAATATCCTACCTAATATCTATGTGCAAATTTCCAGTTTACCCTTAACCGATAGCGGTGATGTCGATGAAACTGCATTAAAGAATATTGAAATTATCGATGATAATCAAGTTCAGGAAACAGAAGAAAAACTGCGCTCTTTGTCAGATATCGATCAAGTTGCTGTCGTCATGAGTTCTAAAAAGAACAAAATTTTACCCCTACATCTATCGGAATTATTGCCCTTAAAACTAGAGAAAAAAAATGATCATCAAAAATCTGAAACCCCGATTCATCTGGGGATTCACACTTCTAACACTCAATCTGGAATCAGTCACGGACAGCTTTTAGAAGAATCTGAACTTCAACCGAAAACCTTGGCAAAAATCCTCCAAAAAGCTGCCGAAAATTATTCAAATAAAGGGATTATTTATATTCAATCTAATGGGTCAGAAGTTTTTCAATCCTATCAACAATTATGGGAAGACGCTCAACAAATACAAGCCGGATTACAAAACCAGGGTTTACAAGCTCAAGATAAAGTGATTCTTCAGCTATCGGAAAACTATGATATCATTTCTGCGTTTTGGGGGTGTCTTTTAGGGGGATTTATTCCGGTTATTATTTCAGTACCACCCAGCTATAAAGATTTTAATAATGAAATTAATAAAATATCTCAAGTTTGGCAGTTGTTAGATGAACCTATTATGATCACAAATCAATCCCGTCAGCAAGAGATAAAACATTTAGAACAATGGTTGCCTAATCAAACCTTAAGATTGAGTTTTATTGAAGAATTAAAAACTTATTCTCCCCATCAGACTCATATTAGTCAACCGGATGATATCGCGTTCTTTAATCTAACATCAGGCAGTACAGGAATACCGAAATGTATCTCATTAACCCATAAAAATGTGATCTCTCGTGCGCGAGGAACAAACATCATTTGTGAACATCAAAACGACGATATTATTCTTAATTGGCTTCCTTTTGATCATATTGGAAGTATTTCAGACTGGAATATTCGCTGTGTCGAGTTAGGATGCCAAATGGTTTATGTTCAAACTGAATATATATTAGGTCGTCCTTTGAATTGGTTAGATTTAATTGCTCAATATCGAATCACCCACAGTTGGGCTCCTAATTTTGCTTATAATTTGATCAATGAAGCTTTAAAAAAAGAACCGGATCAAAATTGGAATTTAGATTGTGTCAAATTCTTTTTGGCAGCGGGTGAAGCTGTTTCTGGTCAAGCAGTTGGAGAATTTATTAACAAACTTCATCTTCAATATAATCTGAAAAAAACGGCGATGCGTCCTGCTTTTGGGATGGCAGAAATGGGGTCAGGAATTACCTATTATCAACCTACAGAACAACAGCCATTACTTTTTCATACGGTTGATAAATCCTCCTTAAATTCTTCCTTAAAACGAGTCCATCCTGAACATCCCAATGGTGCAACCTTTACGGATTTAGGATTACCCATTCCGGGGATATCCATTAGAATTGTTAATACTGATAATTCCCTGCTACCAGAAGAAACTATTGGTCATTTGCAAGTTAAAGGACATCCAGTTTCACCGGGGTATTATAAAAACCCAGAAGCGAATCAAGACGCTTTCTTAAAAGATGGCTGGTTTAAGACAGGAGATTTAGCATTTATTAGTAACGGTCATTTAGTCATTACTGGAAGAAGTAAAGAAACCATTATTATTAATGGAGTGAATTATTATAGCCATGAAATTGAAACTGTGGTTGAAACCATTGACGAAGTAGAAGCTTCTTATACTGCCGCTTGTGGGGTTCATGATCCTAGGAATAGTACCGATCAATTAGCTTTATTTTTTAGTGCAGAAACCTTTGATCAACAGCATCTAGCAGAACTACTGAAAAAAATTAGACGAAAAGTAATTAACAGTTTTGGGGTTAATCCTGAATATTTAATCCCCTTAAATAAAACTGAAATTCCTAAAACTTCCATTGGTAAAATTCAGCGATCGCAATTAACAAAACGGTTTGGAAATGGAGAATTTAATTCTATTTTAAAAGAAATAGATCTTTTGTTAGAAAATGCTCAAACCCTTCCTGATTGGTTTTACCAAAAAGTTTGGAAACCTCGATCTCCAGTTAACTTAAAACCCGAACTTTCCAAGTGTTGTACTTTAATTTTTCTGGATTCCTTGGGTTTAGGAGCATCTTTAGCAGAAAAAATCGAAGGGCAAAACTTACCCTGTATCACGGTTTTAGCAGCAGAAGAATTTTCTCAAATTAGTCAAAATTGCTATACCCTCAGACCAGGGACAGCCAACCATTATCAACAGTTAATGGCATCTTTATCCGAGCGAAAAATTATCCTTGGCAATATTATTCATCTGGGGACTTATCAAAACTATCAGGGAGAAATTTCAACAATTGAACAGTTAGAAAAAGCACAAGAGCGAGGAATTTATGATTTATTATTCCTAGTTCAAGCTTTAGCTAAAATTCATGATTTCAATTCAAGAATTCAATTGCTATTTGTTTCTAGCTATAGTCAATTTGTTATAGAAACTGATGAAATTGCTTATGAAAAATCTCCAGTTTTAGGACTGATCAAAACCCTAGCTCAAGAACTTTCTTGGTTAAATACTCGTCATGTTGATTTACCTCTGAATCAAACCGAAATTAATCTCAGTTATCTGCTGCAAGAACTATCGGTTTTATCCAAGGAAAGAGAAATTGCCTATCGCCATGGGAAACGTTTAATCGCAGGTTTGGAAAAAGTCAATTTACTTCAACACACCCAACAGGAATTACCCTTTAAATCAGGGGTAATTTATCTGATTACTGGAGGACTAGGAGGGATTGGCATACAAATCGCTCAGTATTTGCTCAAAAATTATCAAGCTCGTTTACTATTAATTGGAAAAACACCTTTACCAGAAAAACATCTCTGGAGTGAGTACCTCAAAACCGAAGATCAATTATCCTTAAAAATCAAAAATCTCCAGGCTTTAGAAAATCTTGGGGGACAAGTAATTTATCAAGCGGTAGATGTGGCTAATTTCACTGAAGTTAAACAGACGGTAGAACAGGTGAAAAAACAATGGCAAGGAGAAATTAATGGGGTGATTCATCTGGCTGGAATTTACAAAAATTGTTTACTTCTGGAGGAAACTCAAGACAGTTTAGCGACAATTCTTCGACCTAAAGTAATAGGAACTTGGGTTTTACATCAACTCCTCAAAGAATCTCAGGGAATTTTTATTAGTTTTTCTTCCTTGGCTAGTTTTTTTGGAGGAGCGGCTTTGGGTTCCTATGGGGCGGCTAATAGTTTCCTTGAGTCTTTGAATACCTATCAAAAATCTAAGAATTTGTTCCCCAGTTATTGTTATAGTTGGACAACTTGGCAAGAAACCGGGATTAGCCAGGGTTATCAGATGCAATATATAACCCGTTCTCAAGGGTATTATGATATGACCGTTCAGCAAGGTTTAGACTCATTTTTAGCGAGTTTATATCACAAACAAGGACAATTACTGATCGGTTTAGATGGGAGTAATAGCAAGATTAATCGTTTCACATCTAGGTCAGAAGGATGCCAAAAATTAACCGCTTATTACACCTGTAAACCTACAGTTGAATCGAGGAATATAGCTGATTATGTTAGCCTAAAAGATCGATTTGGAACGTCCTATCAATGTCCGATGGTTCTGCGACAATCCCTCCCTATTAAGGATAATGGAGACATTGATAAGCGGCAGTTACTCAAGGAACTCCAAGGCAAAGAAAATAACGAATTGATAGCACCCAGAACGGAAGCTGAACGTCAAGTTGCTAACATTTGGCAAAAGGTGTTAAATTTATCTCAAATTGGAATTCATGACAATTTTTTTGAACTAGGAGGACATTCCTTACTGGCGAGTCAAGTCATCTCTCGGCTGCGGGATGTTTTTTCTATTGACTTGTCTTTACAAAGTTTGCTAGAATATCCAACTGTTGCCAGTTTAACTGAAACCATCGAGGTGCTTAATGTAGCCAAAAATACTCAAAGTGTATCTAAAAGTAGTACAGTCATGATAACAGCCTCAGAAGATTATGAAGAAGGAGAATTATGAAAACAGGTTAACTAAAATTTAAGCTTTTCCGAGCCATTTTGGAAAAAAATGTAAGAAATTGTATCCATCAGTAAAATTTATCATCCAGAATGTGCTATAAATAGCCAAACAGTCTTTTTATGGAGTATGTAAGCGGTTGCTCCCAGGGCAACTGATTTTAACAATAACCACCGACTCCCCGCCATGGATAATTTTTGTTTGGTCTATATTGTTTAGTCTTTGAGGGTACTTAAATTGTAAGGATTCAGGTCATACAAAAAGCACGCTGAAAGCCTTAATTTTCGTGCTTATTGAGAATAAAACTGTTAGTTTAGCGAGTTCTGAGATTTTAGAAGCCGCTCTGTGACTGCATTTGAGACACCTGAATCCTTACCTTAAATTTATGAAAAACATTGATTATATCTCTAAGGGTAGCTCAAGTTAGAGCTACTGAACCCAGCCAAACATCACCCCCATTCCAAAAATACCAGAACATTAATTAAGGAAAAGGATACTATTGATGAAAGTTGCAGAATTTCTATCTTACTTAAATAGTTTAGACATCAAGCTTTGGCTTGAGGAAGAAAAGTTAAAATATCAAGCTCCCCAGGGAGCGATGACACCGGAAATCAAGCAAGAAATCGGGACAAGAAAACCAGAAATTCTTGCCTTTTTAAGAAGTGCAATAACCCCGTCTAAGACGGTTGAATCTGTTATATCTACCGTTGCCAGAACTGAGGATTTACCCCTATCTTTTGCTCAACAGAGAATGTGGTTTCTCTATCAGATGGATCAGCAAAATTCGGCTTATAATGAAGCTCTAACCATCCGTTTAACGGGACGCTTAAACATTGACATTTTAGAGCAAACGATTAATGCTATTATTCAACGCCATGAGAGCTTACGGACAACCTTTCCAATGGTTGCAGGAAAACCTATTCAAAAAATTGCTCCATCTCTAAAGATTAAATTATTAGTTGTTAATTTAAAAGATATACCCCAAGAGCAAATTGACAAACTGATTATTGAAGAACTACAAAAACCCTTTGATTTAACTCAAGCTCCCCTATTACGATGTACTCTTTTTGATTTGGGATATGAAAATTATATTTTAGTCAACGTTTTCCATCATATTATTATCGATGGTTGGTCAAAAGGCATTTTATTTAAAGAATTATCTGAATTTTATCAAGCATTTTTATCCAATTCAACCGTAGATTTACCCGAATTAGCCATACAATATGTAGATTTTGCGGTATGGCAAAGACAATGGTTGCAAGGTGAAATCTTAGAAAACCAATTAAATTATTGGAAAAAACAGTTAACGGATGCTCCTCTTTTATTAGAACTTCCCACCGATAAACCCCGTCCAGCTAACCCCAATTTTCGAGGTCATAGTATCTCGTTTCAAATTAACTCAGAACTCACCGAAAAACTAAAACTTCTGAGTCAAAAGTCAGGGGCGACTTTATTTATGACCTTACTGGCTGCTTTAAACACTTTACTGTTTCGTTATAGTGGTCAGGATGATATTTTAATCGGGACACCCACCGCCAACCGAAATCGACAAGAAATTGAACCTTTGATTGGTTTTTTCGTCAATACTTTAGTGTTGCGTAATTCCCTAGAAGGAAATCCAGCTTTTTCAGGATTATTACAGCAAGCTCGCAATGTTGTTTTAGAAGCTTATGCTAATCAAGATGTACCCTTTGAGCAGGTGGTTGATGGGTTAGAAATCGAACGAAGTTTAAGTTATAATCCCTTATTTCAGGTCATGTTTGTGCTGCAAAATGCCCCCCTCAATGCTTTAGAATTACCCCATTTAAAAGCTCAATATCTAGCCGTTGAAAACCAGAGAATTAAATTTGATCTCAGCTTAATTTTAGAGGAAATAGAAACGGAACAAGGGTCTTATTTAGAAGGTTTTTGGGAATACGATAGCCACCTATTTACCGACGAAAGAATTACTCGCATGGTGGGTCATTTCCAAACTTTGTTAAAAGGAATTGTATCCAATCCTCAGCAAACCGTCGGGGAATTACCGTTACTAACTGAATCGGAAAAACAGCAATTATTAGTAGAATGGAATCAAACTCAAAAAGACTATCTTCAAGATCTATGTATTCATCAACTATTTGAAGCGTGGGTAGAACAAACACCAGATGCCATAGCACTAATTTTTAAAGGTGAACAGCTAACCTACCGAGAACTAAACAGCAAGGCGAACCAATTAGCAAACTATTTACAAACCTTGGGGGTAAAACCAGAAACACTGGTGGGCATCTGTATCGAACCTTCCCTTGAAATGATAGTAGGGATTTTAGGTATCCTGAAAGCAGCTGGTGCTTATGTTCCCATAGACCCTACTTATCCATCTGAGCGGATCGCTTATATGCTCGATGATTCGCAACTAGCAGTTCTATTGACTCAGGAAAAACTGGTCGCCTCGTTACCACAGCATCAAGCACAAGTAATTTGCTTAGATTCCGATTGGAAAGAAATCTCTACCGAAAGTAAAAGTTCCCCTATCACTAGCCTAACACCAGAGAACTTAGCTTATGTCATTTACACCTCTGGCTCAACCGGAAAGCCGAAAGGAGTTCTCGTTGCTCATCGAGGATTGTGTAATCTATCCCAAGCACAAATCAAGCTATTTAACGTGCAGCCAGATAGTTGTGTCCTTCAGTTTGCATCCATTAGCTTTGATGCTTCTATTTGGGAAATTGTCATGGCTCTTTGTGCGGGGGCAAGGCTTTATCTGGGAACGCGGGAAGAACTACAACCGGGACAACCTTTACTGGAATTGTTACAAGAGCAGGAGATTACCCATTTGACTCTTGTGCCATCAGCACTCGCAGCTCTGTCCAGTGAGAACTTGCCAGCATTGCAGAATATCATTGTTGCGGGAGAACCCTGCCCTCCTTCTTTGGTTATTCAATGGGCTAATGGACGGCGTTTTTTTAATGCTTACGGGCCAACGGAATCCACTGTCTGTGCTACAGTTGCACAATGCTTTGAAGACATGAATATGCTGCCCATTGGTCGTCCGATCGCCAACACCAAAATCTATATTCTTGATCGCTATCTCCAACCCGTTCCTATTGGTGTTCCTGGGGAATTACATCTTGCCAGCGTTGGATTAGCTAAAGGATATCTCAACCGTCCAGAGTTAACCGATTCTAAATTTATTGCTAATCCTTTTAGTCAAAAACTCAGTGATCGCCTTTATAAAACCGGTGATTTAGTTCGTTATGGAAACGACGGACAAATTGAATTTATTGGACGTATTGATCATCAAGTTAAGATTAGAGGTTTTAGAATTGAATTAGGGGAAATTGAAACCATCCTCAATCAACATCCCCAAGTTAAAGAAGCGATTATTATTGCCAGAGAAGATCAACCTGGTGTTAAGCGTTTATGTGCTTATGTGATTGCCTCTCAAAACTTAACTGTTTCTCAATTGCGTTTATTTTTGCAAGAAAAGTTACCCCAATATATGGTTCCTGCTTTCTTCGTTTTGTTGGACGCTTTTCCTCTAACTCCTAATGGTAAGATTGATCGTCGCGCTCTCCCACAACCTGCACTAGAATTAGAGGATGAAGCTGCCATCAATTTCAGCCCAGGTACAGAAACAGAACGCATTCTCACTGAAATTTGGCAAAGGGTTTTAGGACTTAAAACTATTAGTATTAACGATAACTTTTTTGAATTGGGAGGAGATTCTATCTTAGCCATTCAAATCATTGCTCAAGCGAATCAAGCGGGATTAGAAATTACTCCTAAACAACTATTTGGCTATCAGACAATCGCTCAATTAGCCATCCTAGCGGAGACGACTGTTGCCACTGAAATTGACCAAGGATTAGTCACAGGTGAAGTTCCCTTAACTCCGATTCAACAGTGGTTTTTTGAACAACACTGGCCTGAACGTCATCACTTTAACCAATCTATCTTGTTAGAAGTTCCCAATAATCTACAACCAGATTTATTGAAACAAACTATTTCTAAATTACTCTATCACCATGATGCTTTGCGGTTACGCTTCATTCAAAAAAGGGAAAAATGGCAACAAAATCACAGCGACGATTGCAATAGTTTTGCCTTTGAATTGGTGGATTTATCTCATCTGTCTTGTGATGAACAAGTAACCACCCTAGCTGAAATTTCAGAAGTTCAACAACGGACACTCAACCTAGAGCAAGGTCCCTTAATGGCGGTGGTTTTCTTCAAATTGGGTGAGAATGGACGATTGCTAATTGTGATTCATCATTTAGCAGTAGATGGAATTTCTTGGCGGATTATTCTGGAAGATTTAGTCACGATTTACCACCAATTAGAAACCCAAAAGCCTCTGCAACTTCCCTCCAAAACCAGTTCCTTTAAAACTTGGGCTGAAGAGTTGCAAAACTATGCTCAAACCCCAGAATTTAACACGCAATTTAAGTGTTGGCTAAACCGTGATTTACCCTCGGTTTTTCCCCTTCCTTTGGACTATCAAGGTGAAGCTAAGTCCAACATTGTTGCCCATGCCAAAACTATCTCTTTCACCTTAACTGAAAAACAAACCCGCTTACTCTTACAGGAGGTTCCCCAAGCTTATAACACCCAAATTAATGATATTCTATTGACCGCTTTAGTCCAAGCTTTTGGCCGTTGGACAGGAAGTTATAAGCTTTTGCTTGACATGGAAGGTCATGGAAGAGAGAATGTAATCGAGTCCGTGAATTTATCTCGAACTGTGGGTTGGTTTACCAGTGTTTATCCCGTCTTTTTGACCTTAGAAAATCTTGACCATCTGGGGGAATGTCTCAAGTCCATTAAAGAGCAATTGCGACAAATTCCGAATCGGGGATTTGATTATGGAATTGGATATTATCTCAACTCGGATTTAACGGTTCAATCCCAGCTAAAAAATTATCCAAAAGCTCAAGTTAGCTTTAATTATTTAGGTCAATTTACCAGCCATCAAATCGGCGAGATAGGCTGGAAATTATCTCAAAAGTCCAGTGGTTCCATTCATAGTCCTTTGGGACAACGTTCCCATTTAATTGCGATTCATGGAATTGTGGTTGATGGGCAACTTGATGTAGAATGGCAGTATAGCGAAAATTTTCATCAAAAAACAACGATAGAAAATTTAGCAGCTGCTTATCGAGATTCTTTAGAAAGCCTGATTAACCATTGTTTATCAGCAGAAGGAGGCTATACTCCATCGGATTTTCCCGATGCAGATCTTAATCAGGCAGAACTAGATGAACTGCTTTCAGAACTCGATTTTTAACCTCAACTTAATGTTTAACCCTCATACTTGATAACAACTATGTCACAGCCTAATTTTCCCAGTGAAATTGAAAATCGTAAAAGCGAACATCTACGAGTTTGTATCGAAGAAGATGTGGAATTTCAACAACTTACAAGCGGTTTAGAAAAATATCGTTTTACCCATTGTTGTCTTCCTGAACTTGACCGTAGCGATATTGAACTAGGGACAACCTTTTTGGGGAAATCTCTAAAAGCTCCAATTCTCATCTCTTCCATGACCGGAGGAACGGAATTAGCCCATTTAGTCAATACTCGATTGGCAAAGGTCGCTCAACGTTATGGTTTAGCGATGGGAGTCGGTTCTCAACGCATTGCCCTCGAACAACCGGAATTAGCACCCACCTTTGCAGTCCGTTCCCTGGCGCCAGATATTCTCCTGTTAGCGAATTTAGGGGCTGTACAGTTAAATTACGGCTGCGGTTTAGAGGAATGTTTAAAACTGGTGAAATTATTAGAAGCGGATGCCCTCATTCTGCACCTTAATCCTTTGCAAGAATGGGTACAATCGGGAGGCGATTCTAATTTTAAAGGTTTACTCGCTAAAATCGAGCAAATTTGCGCTCAATTACCCGTTCCCGTCATCGCCAAAGAAGTCGGAAATGGCATCTCTGCGGTGATGGCCAAACAATTAATTGAAGCAGGAGTCGCCGCGATTGATGTGGCGGGAGCCGGAGGCACGTCTTGGGCCAAAGTCGAAAGCCAAAGAGCCAAAGACAACAGACAACGGCATCTCGGACAAGTTTTTGCCGATTGGGGTTTGCCTACGGCTGAATGTATTACCGCCATTCGGTCTATGAATTCAACCATTCCTTTAATTGCTTCTGGTGGCTTAAAAAATGGCTTAGATCTTGCCAAATCTATCGCTCTAGGAGCCGATTTAGCAGGGTTGGCTCGTCCGTTTCTCGTAGCAGCGATTGAATCAGAAGCCGCCGTTGATGAGTTAGTAAAATTTTTAATTGCTGAACTTGAAATTGTTTTATTTTGTACCGGAAATCCTAATTTATCTACCCTTAAACATTCAGGAGCCTTAAAACCATGTTAAAGTTTTCAATGGAATTGTGTTATCCCCAGCTTGATGTCAAAACTGTAAGCGTTGGCACTTTGGGTCCCAAAGAGACCAGCAGCGAACAAACCTTAAATTATCTCATTTCTCAATGGAAATTACAACAGATTTCGGTTAATAGTCATTTATTTGATAGCTTTACAGATTTAAAAGAATCTTTACTCGACAATCAGATAGATTTGGCGTTAGTACCCCATGCCTATGAAAAAATTAATGATTTCTATATGGAACCGAGTTTTAAACTAGGTTTTATCTTCACCTATCCCACACCCGTTTACGGATTAGCCAAGCGAAAAAATGAAGAAATCATTTTAGAAAATTGTATCCTGGTCACTCATCCCGCTCCTCTTCCTTTACTTCCCTATTTATTACCGTGTGACCTGAATCAAAACAAGATTAAAATCAAATTTGTGAATTCTACCAGTGTTGCCGCTATTCACGTTAAACAAGGGTTGGCAGATTTAGCCATTACCAATGAAAATGCCCTCCGAGAACATGATTTAGAATTTATTTCACAATATGGTAAAATTGAGATGAGTTGGTCTTTATTTCACAAAAAGGAAAACACCATGATTCAAAATATTTATTTACCTGTGCATACCTAAAAAAGCTCCCTATCCGCTCAAAATATTTGCCTTCATCACATAAAAATAATTGAGATTTAACCTCTCAATTTCATTTTGAACCTGTCCCCTAAAATCATGTCTGAATTTTTCCCAATTCCCAAGCCTATTAAACTCAATCCTCATGTAGAATTAGAGGTTTTTCAATGCCAAGATACCATTTTTCAGTTATTCGTTATAGCTCCTAATGCTAAACTTGAATCCCACCAACATCCTGAAAGTCAAATTGGCATGGTATTCTCAGGAGAACTGGAACTGTATATTAAAGATGTGATTAAACCCTTAAGACCTTTGCAAGATGTTTATATAGCTGATGGCAATATTCCTCATGGTGCTTTTAATCCTTTATCAGAACCGATGATTGGATTTGATCTTAAACGGATTACCTCTTCTTTACCTTCCCAAGACGTTGTATTAACAATATCAAACAACCAAGATCAAATCACTCATTTACCTTGTCAATCGTTTAAGGGTTCTTGGTTTGAAATCGTGATGATGAAAATACCTTCTGGTTATTCCATTCCCCTAAATCAAGGTGAGCAAGAAGAAATCGGATTTATTTTGAATGGAAAATTAGAAATCTCCATAGAAAATGAAGAACAGTGTTTAGAATATGGTCAAATTTATTATGCTCCTTCAAGGGTTTTGAAAAAAGGTTATAATTCATCGAATCAAGATATTAATTTGATTAAAATTTTAATTTAGTTCGGTTTAAAATTTTAAGTTTAACCTAAAAATGCTAGGACAAAGTTTATGGATTTAGGATTAAAAGATAAAGTGGCTTTGATTACGGGAAGTAGTGCGGGAATTGGGTTTACCATTGCTGAAAAATTAGCAGAAGAAGGCTGTCACTTAATTATTTGTGGTCGCAATCTCCAACGCTTAGAACAAGCTTATCAATCTCTGGCTCAAGCTTATCCTGCCCAAGAAATTCTGAGTTTAGTGGCTGATGTTCATCAAGCTCAAGATTCTGAAAAATTAGTACAAAAATCTTTAAATCAATATGGCAAAATTGACATTTTAGTTAATAATTCTGAAGGAGCTACCTTTGCTGAGAATCTAATTGAAAACCTTTCCGATGAAGATTGGTTAAACGTTTTTCAAGGAAAATTAATCGGTTATATTCGCTTGACCAATTTAGTATTACCGATTATGAAAAAACAACATTGGGGAAGAATCATTAATATCATTGGCACATCGGGAAAAGAACCATCTCCTCGTTTAGTTAAATCCGGTGTTGTCAATGCAGCTTTAATGAATTTTACCAAATCAGTAGCTAGACAAACCGCCCCCGATAATGTTTTAATTAATAGTGTTAACCCCGGCGTTATTGATACCCCTAGACACCGAGAATATTTAGAAATGTATGCCGAAAAGGAAGGAACAACCCCAGAGTCAATTCGAGAAGGGATTCTTAAGACAATTCCTATCAATCGGATTGGTACGGCTGAAGAATTTGCTAATCTCGTTATATTTTTAGCCTCAGAATGCGCGAGTTATATAACGGGAATTACTATTCCGGTAGATGGAGGATCATCAGCTTCAGCCTTTTAATTTTATCTATCCAGAAAACATCAACAGCAAAAACTGTTATGAATAGCGAATCTCAACCTCAAATAGAAGAAATTAACAAGTTTAAACACAAATGGTCTAGGCTAGATTAAAGGTAATTAGTCCTCAATTCTTTGGATTTCTTGAAAAAATCTTGAGTCCAGAAACTCACTCTTGTTTTTATTGAACTTATTTATTAGGAAAAAAACAATGGTAACGCCTCAACAATCTAAGGTTAGTAAAAAAGATATTGAATCCATTTATCCCCTTTCTCCCATGCAGCAGGGGATGCTATTTCATTCTTTATATAATCCAGAATCAAAGACGTATTTATCACAAATTCAAATCGCCTTGCAAGGCAATTTAGATATTAATGCGTTCCAACAAGCTTGGCAAAAAGTAGTAGATAGACATAGTATTTTACGGACTTGTTTTGCTTGGAAAAAAACCAAACAGCCTCTACAAGTGGTTAGAAAAAATGTCAGCTTGCCTTGGTTTAATTATGATTGGCGATCGCATTCTCCCGCCGAACAAGAAACTAAATTTCAGGAATTGTTAACCTCTGATAAAGAGCAATATTTTGAATTAGATAAAGTCCCCTTACTTCGATGTCATTTAATTCAAGTCGAAGATCAAAAATATGAATTTATCCATACTGGACATCATATTTTATTAGATGGTTGGGCAACAGCAATTCTGTTGGAAGAAGTTTTCGAGTTTTACGCTGGACTTATCAACCATCGACCCGTCAATTTACCCATACCTCGCCCTTATCAAGATTATATCAATTGGGTACAACAGCAAGATCAAACCCAAGCCGAACTCTTTTGGCGACAAAATCTTCAAGGTTTTACCTCTCCAACTCCATTAGTCGTTGATAAACCGTTAAATTCTCTTGTTACTCAAAGTAAAAATTATCTTCATCAAAAATCAAAACTTTCTCCAGAAATTACCAGTCGTCTGAAATTACTCGCCCAAGAATATCGCCTTACTCTTTCTACCTTCATTCAAGGAGCTTGGGCTTTATTATTACATCATTATAGTAGTGAATCTGATATTGTATTTGGGGCAACCGTTTCGGGACGACCGCCCAATTTTACAGGGATTGAATCGATGGTGGGGATGTTTTTAAATACCTTACCCGTTCGCATCCAAATTGAGCCTCAACTTGAATTATTAACTTGGTTTCAACAATTACAACAAGAGCATTTAGAACGAGAGCAATATAGTTATAGTTCTCTAATTGATATTCAAAAATGGAGTGAAATTCCCTCCCCTCATTCAGTTTTTGAAAGTTTTGTTGTCTTTGAAAATTTACCCTTTAGCGAAAATGATAGTAAGAGTTTAGGCGGTTTACAAGTCGGGGAAATGCAAGATTATGGCAATGCTGATTATCCCTTAACGGTTATTGTCACCCCTGGGGAAGCCTTAAGTATTAAAATTATTTATCCTCAAGAACGATTTGAAAATGACACCATTGAACGGATGTTAGGTCATTTTCAAACCTTATTAGCAGGAATCGCCATTAATCCCCATCGCCAGATTCAAGACTTACCTCTGTTAACGGAAGCTGAACGTCAATTATTATTAATTGAATGGAATCAAACTGCACCCGAAAATCCCCTAAAACAGTGCGTTCATGAATTATTTGAGCAACAAACTCTCAAAACTCCTTCAGCCATTGCCATTGTTTTTCAAGAGCAACAATTAACCTACCAAGAACTGAATGAATCTGCTAATCAACTGGCTCATTATTTACAAAAAATTGAGGTGAGTTCTCAATCTTTAGTGGGGATTTGTTTAGAACGGTCTGTTAATATGGTGATTGCCGTTTTAGCAGTGTTAAAAGTAGGCGGCGTTTGTGTTCCCCTAGACCCAACCTATCCTCAAGAAAGACTTTCTTACATCCTGCAAGACACCCAACTTCAAACCTTATTAACCCAAAAAAATTGTCAATACTTTTTAAATAGTGAAACCATTTCTCAACGGATTTTATTGGATGAACAAGGGTCAGAAATTGCCTTAGAACCCAAGACCAATCTTGACAACCCCGTGAGTTTAAAGGATTTGGCTTATATTATTTATAGTTCAGGCTCTACGGGTGTACCCAAAGGTATTATGATCCTGCATCAATCCTTAACTAATATTATTGAGGATCATCGGGTAAAAATGTCACCAGAGAGGAATTTTTTACAATTTGCTCCCTTTAATTTCGATGTCAGCTATCACGAAATCTTTGCCTCCTTGTGTTTAGGAGGAAGCTTATTTATTGTTCCAGAAGATTCTCGTTTAGATCTTGCTAAATTAAGTCAATTGTTGGCAAATAACCCCATCCATAAAGCGATTTTGCCCGTTACTTTGTTACAACAATTAATGGAAACCTATAGTGAGGAAACCTACTTATTTGCTAACTTGCGTGAAATTATTTCAGCTGGAGAGCAATTACAAATTACTTCAACGATGATTTCTGTATTCAAAAAACTCGAAAATTGTACCCTTTACAATTTTTATGGACCCACAGAAGCGGATCTCGTTACCAGTTATACCTTTGACCCTAATCCTGAGCTTTGGCCGAAGTATATTCCCATTGGTAAACCCGCTATTAATGTGCAAGTTTATATTTTAAATTCCTATCTTCAACCCGTACCCATCGGAGTCACTGGGGAGTTATATGTTGCGGGTGGCGGTTTAGCGCGGGGTTATTTCAATAATCCCCAATTAACCCAAGAAAAATTCATTCCTAATCCCTTTAGCAATAATTCATTGCTGTATAAAACTGGGGATTTAGCGCGTTATTTACCCAATGGAGATATCGAGTATCTAGGAAGAATTGATGATGGGGTGAAAGTTAGAGGTTACAGAATTGAATTAGGGGAAGTGGAAACTATTTTAAATCAACATCCTCAAATTGCTCAAGCTGTTGCTACAGTTCAGGGAGAAACTGCCAGAGAAAAATATTTAGCCGGTTATTTTATTCCCCGTCTAGGTGAAACCATAAACCCAGTTGAATTACGTCATTTCCTCGAAAACTGGCTACCCGATTATATGATTCCCTCTGCTTTTATGGCGATGGAATCTTTTCAACTCAGTCCTAATGGTAAGGTTGATCGAAAAGTATTACCAATACCCGATAAAAACTCCTTATCATTAACTCAAAATTATGTCGCTCCTCGAACTGCAATTGAAGAAGTTTTAGCGGAAATTTGGGCAGAAATTTTAGAAGTCGAACGAGTTGGGATTGAAGACGATTTCTTTGTGTTAGGCGGACATTCTTTAAAAGCGATTCAACTGATTAGTAAAATCCGTCAAACCTTAGAAATAGAAATTTCTGTGCGTCAACTTTTTAATCACTCAACCATCAGCCAATTAATTCAAGTCATGATTGAATTAGTCGGGAATGAAGAGTTGCTGAATGAAATTGCTGTAACCGTTCAAGAAATCTCCCAACTTTCACCAGAAGAAGTTCAAGCTTTATTATCTCAAAACTAAAAAAAATAAGTCAACCACTCCTGAATTATTAATTACAAATGAAAAACAACTCTCAAGATCAACAAAAATTACTCAAGCTCCTGCTTCAAAAAAAAGGTATTAGTTTTAAAAAAGTAAATACTATACCTAAACGCCAATCATCCAACTCTGAATTAATTCCTATCTCTTTAACTCAGTTAGAACTTTGGTTTTTTGCTCAATTTTATCCAGAAAATTGTATTTATAACTTGCCTTGTATTTATCGCATTGAAGGCTTGCTTAATGTTCCTGCACTAGAGCAAAGCTTAAGGGAAATTGTCAAACGTCATGAAAGTTTACGGACAACTTTTACCTGTATAGACGGGCAAGTGTTTCAAACAATTACGCCTGATCCAGTTTTTGATTTTTCAATTCTTGACCGACAAAGACTGAGTGAATCAGAGCAAGAAAAAGAAACTAAAAGATTATTCTCGGCAGAAATTGACCGACCTTTTAATTTAGAAAAAGATTCATTATTTCGCAGTAAAATTATAAAATTTGCTGAAAATAACTATCTGTTAATAATGACAATACATCATATTATTGCTGATGGTTGGTCTTTGAATATTTTGAGTAAAGAGTTAGGCATTCTTTATGAAGCTTTTTGTCTGAATAAACCTTCACCTTTGCCTGAATTACCGATTCAATATGGTGACTTTTCTCTGTGGCAATGGCAATCAATAAAAGATAATTCATGGCAATCTCATCTAGATTTTTGGAAGAAACATATAGGGATTAACCCACCCATTTTAAAACTTCCTACTGATTACCCGCGCACAACGGCTCAACCTGTTGAAGCGGCTATTCATCATTTCCTCATTTCTCAAAACTTAACAGACGCATTAAAGTCATTAAGTCATCAAGAAAAAGCGACTTTGTATATGACTTTATTAGCCGCCTTAAAAATATTACTCTTTTACTATACACAACAGACAGAAATTATTATTGGTGGAGTTGCGGCTAATCGTAACCAACCCGAAACACAAGATTTAATTGGACTTATGGTTCAGTTTCTCCCCTTATATACCCATGTAGAAGGTCAAGCCAATTTTCGAGACTTGCTGCAGCAAGTAAAAGAGATGAGTTTAGAGTTTGATGCTTATCAAGAAATTCCTTTTATCACGTTGGTGGAAAAATTAAAACCCATTAGGGATCCTCAATATGCTTTGTTTCATCAAGTCATTTTCCTTTTCCAGAATGCTCCTAAACAAGATTTAAAATTCATCAATCTGACAGTCACAGACGAGTTATTAAAAATGGATATAGAACCCCATAGTGCCGAAAATGATTTAACTATATCCCTTGAAGAAACTGAGCAAGGTATGAAAGGTGCTTTCGTGTATAAAGCTGATTTATTTACGGCTGAAACTATTACTCAAATGGAACAATATTTTCAGCAGTTGTTGAAGAATATTGTCACTGATCCTAATAAAACCATTTCTGATCTATGTCCTTTGTCTGAATCCGTCTCCTTCTCCAGCAATACTTCTCCCTTGTCTTTATCAATCAATGAAATTAAATCTAATGACTTACCCCATAATCTAACTAGAGAAACCGTGGTCAATATCTGGCAAGAAGTTTTAGAATTAGAAGAAATTAGTGTTAATGATAACTTTTTTGACCTTGGGGGGGATTCTCAAAAAGTTATTCAGGTAATTGATAAAATCAGTAAGATTCTTAAAATTAATTGTACTTTGCGTGATTTTTTTGAAAATCCCACTATAGCCCGTCTAATCACAACCTTTAAAAATAAATAAAATTTAAGCTTATTTCCCTAGCTTTAAAAATGGTATAATTACAAAAAAAATACAGAAAAAAAAATGACAAATCATCTCTTTGATTTAACAGGTAAAATTGCAATTATCACGGGTGCTGCCCGAGGCATTGGTCGGGTATTAGCGCAAGGATTAGCACAAGCTGGAGCTAAGGTGGTAATTGGTGATATTAATCAAGTTGGTGCTGAACAAACGGTTCAACTGATTCAAGAAGCAGGAGGTGAGTCCATCGCAATTCACACCGATGTTCGTCAACGTCAAGCTTGTCAGAATTTAATTGAACAGGCCGTTGCTCATTATGGTCAACTCGATATTATGGTTTGTAATGCAGGGGTTGAAATTCTTAAATCCACTGATGAATTAGAGGAATTGGAATGGGATCAGGTCATTAATGTTCACTTAAAAGGTTATTTTAATTGTGCTCAACTCGCAACCAAACAAATGATCAAACAAGGAACAAAGGGATCAATTATCATGAATTCTTCTATCTGTGCTTTCGTTGCTGTTCCCAAATCTTCAGGAGCATATAGCGCCGCAAAAGGTGGTGTCAATCAATTAGTAAAATCCCTAGCGGTCGAATTAGCTAGTCACAAAATTCGAGTCAATGCTTTTGCACCGGGGTATATGAATAATATGATGGAAGGAACAGAAGGTTTACGTTCAACTGGGGATGAAATGGACGAATTATATACTAGAATCCCCATGAAACGAACCGGAGATTTACAAGAGTTAATTGGTCCCCTCGTATTTTTAGCATCCGAAGCTTCCTCTTATGTAACCGGAGCAATTTTAATGGTAGATGGAGGTTATACCGCTATTTAGCATCAATAATTAAACAATTTTTAGGTTGATTTGTATCCATCAAACCAACCTAAAATCACTAGATTAAAACCTATTTAACCCAGGGTAAAAATGAATCATAACTCTCAAGACAAACAAAAATTACTCAAGCTGTTACTACAAAAAAAAGGAATCGGGGTAAAAGCAAATACGATATTCACCGATAAATTATTAAACCAAAAATTCAGTTAAATTTGCCTTTATTGGATTTACTACAAGTACTTTCTCATTTATATGAAGCTTTTTTACAAAAACAATCTAATCCTTTACCAAATTTTTCTATTCAATACGGTGATTTTCCCGTTTGGCAAAGACAACAGTTATTTTGACTATTTTACTCAAAGTGGGTTTTTAACACAATAAATGTCGATTTAATCACACCTAATAAGCTGAATTAAATCAGCTTATCTCATCCCCTCATTAATTTTACGAAGACAGTATTATGTTTAACTTGAAACATCAATTATATTTATTAATTTCAAAATTCTTAGAAGAACAACAGAGAATAGAAAAACAGCAAAAACTGGCAGAAAGTGCAACTTTTGATAGTTCCGTCAAACTTTACGGTAATTGTCAAAATTGGCAGAATGATAAAAGTTTAATTCAAATTGGAGAAAATACAGTAATTATCGAAGAATTAGCTATATTTCCTTATGGTGGAAAAATAGAAATCGGTAAAAATTGTTATATTGGTGAAAAAACTCGAATTAGATCAGCTAATTCTATCAAAATTGGCAACGAAGTTATAATTTCCGATGATGTCAATATTTATGATACCGATGCTCATTCATTAAATTATGTTTTAAGACAGAAAGAATTTATGGAAGTCGTCATTTTCAATAATCTGATTAAGGATGCTAAGGATATTGATGCAAAATCTGCACCAGTGGTGATAGAAGATCATGTTTGGATTGGATTTAATGTGGCAATTCTTAAAGGAGTTACGATTGGGAAAGGAGCAATTATTGGAGCAGGTTCAGTGGTGACAAAAGATGTAGAACCTTTTACTGTTGTTGCTGGTAATCCTGCCAAAATTATCAAACGATTATGAATCTGATTCAATTCTGGTTAATATTCATTCCTGATCTGTAGAAAATCGAGAAAATAGTAATAATATAATTTCTGATAATAATGCAGATTTTTATGGTATGCTGAATTAATGTCTAACTCAAGAGATAGACATTCAAAGTTCTAATGTCCCTTATTTTAGCTCAAGGAGAATCCTATGAATGTTGCACAAAAAACCTCAGATACTATAAATCTCAAAGAAGATGTCCAAACTTTCAATCAATCTCTTCAAGAATTTTTAAGATTTATTCAAGCTTATTGGTATCCGAAAGAACACCAGGATAGAGCTTTTTCGCAGATTATTCGTTCCTGGGGAATGCTCGTTTTATTGTTTTTATTATTAGTGGGAGTAGTAGGACTTAATGCGTTTAATAGTTTTGTTTTTAGATACTTAATTACCTTCACAGAAGCTAAGGATGCAGAAAAATTAACTTATTTTGTTATAGTTTATGGGATTACCCTAGGCAGTATGACTTTTTTCGGAGGATTGTCTAGGTTTCTTAAAAAACTAATTGCGCTGGATTGGTATCAATGGATCAATAGTAGTATCTTGCAAAAATATTTTAAAAATCGTGCTTATTATCAAATCAATTTTAAAGGAGATATTGAAAATCCAGATCAACGTTTATCCCAAGAAATTCAACCCATCACCACAACAACGATGGACTTTTTAACAACCTGCGTCGAAAAACTCATGGAGATGCTGGTTTTTATTGTCATCCTTTGGTCAATTTCTAAAACCATTTCTATAGTGCTTCTGGTTTATACGATTATTGGAAATATTCTTGCTACCTATATTACTCAACAATTAAATAAAGTCAGTAAACAAGAATTAGAAACCGAAGGAAACTATAAATACGCCGTTACTCATGTTCGGACTCACGCTGAATCAATTGCATTTTTTAGAGGAGAAGAAAAAGAGTTAAATATTATTCAAAGGAAGTTCAATCAGTTGATTAAAATTATCATTGAAAAAATTAATTGGGAAAGAAACCAAGAATTTTTTAACCGCGCCTATGAATCCATAGTTCAAATCTTCCCCTTCTTAATTGTTTCCCCATTATATATTAGTGGTGAAATTGAGTTTGGACAAGTTAATCAAGCCAGCTATTGTTGCTATTTCTTTTCCACAGCTTTATCCGTGTTAGTCGATGAATTTGGACGCTCCGGTGCATTTATTAATTATATTGAACGTTTAGAAAATTTTTCCCAAGCTTTAGAGGATGTAAGCAAACAAAACAACCCAGTTAATACCATTAAAGTTATTGAAAATAACAATCTAACTTTTGAGGATGTCACCTTACAAACTCCCGATGCTGCTAAAGTTATTGTCGAACATTTATCACTGTCCGTTGAACCGGGGGAAGGTTTATTAATTGTTGGGCCAAGTGGTCGAGGAAAAAGTTCTCTTTTACGCGCTATTTCTGGGTTATGGAATACAGGTACAGGTCATTTGATGCGACCTCCCCTCGACGATTTATTATTTTTACCCCAACGTCCTTACATCATTTTAGGAAACTTGCGCGAACAGCTGATTTATCCCCAAACGACAACGGAGATGAGTGAATTCCAATTAAAAGAAATCTTACAAGAAGTTAACCTGCAAGATGTTCTTAATCGCATCAAAAATTTTGATGAGGAAGTGGATTGGGAAAATATTTTATCTTTAGGAGAACAACAACGTTTAGCTTTTGCGCGACTATTCGTTAATCAGCCAGATTTTGTGATTTTAGATGAAGCCACCAGTGCTTTAGATTTAAAAAATGAAGATCATTTATATAAACAGTTACAACAAACTGGCAAGACCTTTATTAGTGTCGGACATCGAGAAAGTTTGTTTAACTATCATCAAAGGGTTTTGGAACTTTCCGAGGATTCTACTTGGCGTTTAATGAGCATGGCAGACTATCATCCATCAACAGCTATTGCGACTCATTCTAACAATGACCAACCCGTTGATGAAACGATAGAAATCGCCTCTGAAATGAATAATCAAGACAATTTCACCCATCAAGAAATGCAAAAACTGACCAACTATAGCTTAAGTACCATCAAAAATAAAGCCAGTCGAGGTCAAACGATTATTGCCAATGATGGCATGAGCTATCGTTATGACAAAACCCTTGATATTGCCAAATGGGTGAGAGTATAGCTTCTCAGGGAGCTTCGATTGAACTTAAAAAGGTATCTTGCCGCAGTTCGGGAACCTTTAAAGAAGATTCTCGACCGATTACGAAGTAGGTAGGCGTTAAAAGTTGTCAGATCCCCCCGCCTAGCGGCACCCCCCTTATCAAGGGGGGCAGGGGGGATCGAATCTAAAATCCATTTTTAATTTAATTATAACCAGCTACTTAGCTAATTCAAGTCTGAATTGGTAGATTAAAATCCGCCTGGACTTAAATAACTAGGATTTTCCTGTAGGGAAGTATCGAAGGGATTGGGTAAATCTTGGGTGCGAATTAAAGGTCCAGACTGTTGCTGTTGCATAACATCATAGTATAAAGTTTCGGTTAATTTGGCATCCCGAGTAATCAGATTATCGAAATAGGAACCTTGGGGAAAAGTACGCCAGCCAAAAAGAGAGTTGAACTGTCCTAAAATGTTGGTATAGTCGTAGAAACGACCCGTATTGTTATTAACAGCGCGGTTAAACAAACCGGGGATATTATTAAATCCCACCGTCGTATCGGGAGAGGGAACAAGTTGCAATTGTTGGATTTTTACCGGTGGGGGATTGGTGGCGGGCGGAGTTTCGGCGATCGCATTAGACGAACTCAACCAGACTAAACCGGTTAAACAAAACAGGGAAGGAAGTAAAAACTTAGCGCGCATGGGTAAAAATCTCCTCACAGGGATAGGGTTAATTAAAAAATTGCTTCAATGGGATGAGAAATAAATCAATACTAGCGATCGAGTCAATATATAATGACTTTTGGCTTAATTGTAACTGAAATTTTGGAGTCAATCAGACTCCCAATCCTGAAAATATGGCTAATTCCTCGGTAGCGACTCTCGATACTGCTTCCCTGCGTCAATTTCTCCTTGATGCTCTTGTCCGTCTTGCCTATCGAGAGGGGGATTTCACCCTGTCCTCAGGACAAAAAAGCAGCTACTATATCAACGGTAAACAAGTTACCCTGACTGGGGAGGGAGCTTTAGCCGTGGGGCGTTTATTGCTGTCCCTACTGCCTCCATATACCCAAGCGGTGGCAGGATTAACCCTAGGAGCAGATCCGATTGTCAGTGCCGTTAGTGTGGTATCTGCCTACGAAAATCGCCCGATTCCAGCTTTAATTGTCCGTAAAGAGGCAAAAGGTCACGGAACCATGGCTTATATTGAGGGGCCAACTTTAAACCCTGGTGCTGTGGTGGTTGTCCTCGAAGACGTGGTGACAACGGGGAAAAGTGCCATGGTAGCGGTAGAAAGATTACGCAATGCGGGTTATCAAGTAGATTTAATCATTGCTTTGGTGGATAGAGACCAAGGAGGGGCGGAATTTTACCAATCTCAGGGAATACAGTTTCAAGCTTTGTTTTCGATTCGAGACCTACAGGCGGCTTATCAGAAAAAATAGCGGCGATTGGCGAGAAACGCTCGATAACTGGATTTTAACAGTAGGATTGGCTCTGGGGATAAACCACAAAGGCACAAAGAACACAAAGAGGAAGACAGATTCAAGCGGGCTGCTTTCATTGCCTAAACGATAAGTTAAGTAGGTAGGCGTTAAAAATTATCAGAAACCCCCCTTATCAAGGGGGGACTAAAGGGGGATCGGCACCCCCCTTATCAAGGGGGGCAGGGGGGATCGAACCTAAAATCGATTTTAAATTTAATTATAACCAGCCACTTAACGAGATTTTTTTCCTGTGAATAATTGGTAACTAACTGAGGTTGTCGGCGCTAAGAAACAGCGGGGAACATTGATAGATTCAGACCCTAACTATTGACTAATACCTATTCTTGGACGGAGAATCAAGATTGCTTGACTCTCTTGGCTGCTAATGAGTTGAAGCCTTTGTCACTTTACTGATAACCCTCAGACCGACTAACTGTATACTGGGCTATAAGATTTGCTTAAAAATCTTCAGACCATGCCGAACTATTGACAGTACAGCGATCGCCAAATATGAATCAAGGCATAGATTTACAAGAAAGTTTCATTAAATCCCTAACAGACCTGGGATTAAGTGGAGGACTGGCTAAAGCGATTTGGATGCCTTTACCCATGTTCCTGATGATTATAGCCGCCACAGTGGGGGTTTTAGTGTGCGTCTGGTTAGAAAGGAAAATTTCCGCCGCCGTCCAACAGCGTATCGGGCCCGAATACGCAGGCCCCTTAGGCGTTTTACAACCAGTCGCCGACGGTCTGAAATTAGTCTTTAAAGAGGATGTCGTCCCCGCTAAGGCCGACCCTTGGTTATTCCTCTTTGGGCCAATTTTGGTGGTGATGCCAGTGTTTGTCTCCTATCTCATCGTCCCCTTCGGCCAAAATCTGCTGATTACTGACCTAAACGTAGGTATCTTTTTATGGATTTCCTTGTCCAGTATTGCCCCCATTGGCTTATTAATGGCGGGTTATGCCTCAAATAATAAGTATTCCTTACTGGGAGGCCTGCGGGCGGCGGCGCAATCGATTAGTTATGAAATTCCCTTGGCTTTATCGGTATTAGCGATCGCGATGATGTCTAATAGTCTCAGTACCATTGATATTGTCGAACAACAATCCGGTTATGGCATTTTAGGCTGGAATATCTGGCGCCAACCGGTGGGGTTTCTGATTTTCTGGATTGCCGCTTTAGCCGAGTGTGAACGTCTGCCTTTCGATTTACCGGAAGCGGAGGAGGAATTAGTCGCTGGTTATCAAACCGAATACGCAGGGATGAAATTCGCTCTCTTTTATGTGGGTTCCTACGTTAACCTCGTGCTGTCGGCCTTAGTTTTCGCGGTCCTCTATCTTGGTGGTTGGGAATTTCCTATCCCCGTCAATGCTTTGGCCGGCTGGTTGGGAGTTAGTGAAACCAATCCCTGGCTACAAATTATCACCGCTTCCCTAGGGATTACGATGACAGTATTAAAGGCCTATTTCCTCATCTTCATCGCTATTCTCTTGCGTTGGACTGTACCCCGGGTTCGCATTGACCAATTACTCGATTTAGGCTGGAAATTCCTCCTACCGGTATCTTTAGTTAACCTACTACTTACTGCCGCCCTAAAACTAGCTTTTCCCTTTGCTTTTGGCGGTTAATTTCCTTTTTTGCCCTTTTAACCCACTACCCCTCTGACCATCATGTTTAACATCCTCAAACAAGTCAGCGATTACGCCAAAGGTAGCATTCAAGCGGCGAAATACATCGGCGAAGGTTTATCCGTTACCTTTGATCATATGCGTCGTCGTCCAATTACCGTCCAGTATCCCTACGAAAAGTTAATTCCCTCGGAACGTTATCGGGGTAGAATTCACTTTGAGTTCGATAAATGTATCGCTTGTGAAGTCTGTGTGCGAGTTTGTCCGATTAATTTACCAGTAGTGGATTGGACTTTTAACAAGGAAATTAAAAAGAAAGAACTCAAACACTACAGTATCGATTTTGGGGTCTGTATTTTCTGCGGTAATTGTGTGGAATACTGTCCGACTAATTGCCTATCGATGACCGAAGAATACGAACTAGCGACCTATGATCGTCATGAATTAAACTATGATAACGTCGCCCTAGGCCGTTTACCCTACAAAGTCACTCAAGACCCGATGGTGACACCTCTGAGGGAATTAGGTTATTTGCCTAAAGGTGTCATCGAACCCCACGATTTACCCGCCGGTAGTCAACGCGCCGGTAAACGTCCCGAAGAAATTACTGATTAATTAATTAGCAGTTAGCTATCAGCCGTCAGCGTTTTTAGGTAGGAGAATTGCCAGATTCTGTCTTTTGCCTCTTGCCTCTTGCCTTCAGAAGCTGATAACTAATAATTAATAACTCTCAAACATAAAAGGAGATGAAACCACTGTGAATTTATCTGAGGGCGTTCAAATAGTATCTTTTGGCATTTTAGCAGCCCTGGTAATCGGGACTGCTTTAGGCGTGGTACTATTATCTAATATCGTTTATTCCGCCTTTTTATTGGGTGGTGTTTTTATCAGCATTTCAGGTTTATATCTCTTACTAAATGCTGATTTTGTAGCGGCGGCACAAATTCTAATTTATGTGGGCGCGATTAACGTTTTAATTCTCTTTGCTATTATGCTTGTTAACAAGCAAGAGGACTTTTCTGATATTCCTAGACGTTGGATCCGTCGGGCATCTACTGCTTTAGTTTGTGTGGGTTTATTTGTGCTGTTATCGACCATGGTTTTAATCACACCTTGGTCAATTTCTAGCACTTCTCCCGCCGTGGTGACTAATACTTTAGTAGCAATCGGTAAGCATTTCTTTAGTGATTTCTTGCTCCCCTTTGAATTAGCTTCCGTGCTATTATTAATGGCCATGGTCGGAGCAATTATTTTAGCCCGTCGTGACCTTATCCCCACCCTAAAAGCTGAAGAACCTACGGCCACAGCTTTAACATTACCCGAACGACCTAGAGAATTAACCGCCCCTAAATAAGACCCAAAAAAGAGGTATCATGCAGATTCAGTTAGAGTATTATTTGTTATTAGCGGCGGCTTTATTTTGTATCGGAATTTATGGTTTAGTCACCAGTCGCAATGCTGTCCGGGTTTTAATGTCGATCGAATTGATGCTCAATTCTGTTAACATTAACCTAATGGGTTTTTCCAACTATCTTGACCCCGCTAATATCCGAGGCCAAATTTTTACTATTTTCGTGATTACCGTAGCGGCAGCCGAAGCAGCCGTGGGTTTAGCGATTATCCTGACTATCTATCGTAACCGCGACACCATCGATATGGAACAGTTTAATCTGCTCAAATGGTAAGCTTTTAAATATTTCCCCCCCCTCTCTCCCCTGTTTGGGGAGAGTTTTTTTTGGCTAATTTTCCCTGTTTGTACGGTGTTAAATGTTTGAAATTTCAAGAGTTTGTAAAGGGACTAGGTGGGACTAAGCGGGAAATATTAGGACGTAAGGGTTTCAGGTTTTTCACGAAGATGTAACTAATTTTCTGGCCCTGACAGATGTTTGAAATTTCATTGTAGTATGCTGACTTTACTAGATTCTCAATAAAGCAGAATTATTCTCAATAAGATTTTTGAGATTGTTCTTTTTCGAGAGCTTGATATCTGGCTTCTCAGAGCCGATCACGAATAGCAAAATCTTTTTCAGCGTCTTCGCGAGTGTAGAAGGTTTTGAAGCTTGAGTTAATCTCTTTAATCTCGGTTGTGATCGTTTTTTTCTCAGCTTCAAGATTTTCGAGTTTTTCTTGGGCTTTGCCTAAGTTAAAAACAATGCTAATTATGGCGATTGTGGTCAAGATCAAGGTGCTAAAAGCTTGCACTTTGTTCTCCCACTTAAAAGATTTCTCAGTTGGCTTTTTTTTGAGCATTTCCGCTTCTTTTTGTTTTTTTGATACCTTCCATTGTCTTAGGGGTGTGGATGGGATATCAGGGGCAAATCGCCGCCGCTAAAGGGGCAAAAGGCTATTTTGTCAAGCTCTGGATTGAGGATGTTTTACTTTCAGCAGCCCAACGTTTAATCGCTGGTGAGGTATTAATCCAGAAAGAAAATTCCGTGGATTAGCTTGGGTTAACTTGCTAATTTGAATTTGTTTTTTGAAAGATCATTAAATGTTGTTGGGGCAAAGTCTCGATGATGTCTGCTGGGACTAAACCAACAGCGGCCATTTCTTTTTCTACCTGTCTGCGGGTCATTTTATGAAGGGCTTTGATAGGAATCAGAGGGTTTTCACGACGGTATTCTACTAATACCACCCTACCATCGGGTTTTAAGGATTTGACCAGATTCTCCATCATCTCGCGGGGAGAGGAAAACTCGTGATAAGCATCGACCATTAAAGCTAAATCGATCGCTTGTGCTGGCAATTTGGGATCGGTTTCTGTCCCGAGAATTGTGGTGATATTCTTAACCTGGTTTTCCTCGGCTAAAAAATCAATTGCCCCTAGCATTTCCGGTTGCACATCGACGGCGAAAACTTGTGCTACTACATTCGCTATAGGAAAACTAAAATAACCTGTACCTGCGCCGATATCTGTCACTAGATCTGTGGGTTTTAGATTTAGTGCGGTGATCAGATCATCAGGTTTTTCTGTGAAACGACGACTAGGACGTTCTAACCATAACATTTCTTGGTGTCCCATGACTTTAGCGATTTCCCGTCCTAGGTAAAATTTACCGATACCATCGCGACTATGAAGCGATCGAATCTGATAATATTGCTGCGGTGCTAAAACTGAGGCATCGTAGGTAAGATTTAATAATCCGAAACCGCAAAAAACCACTATTAGAAACGAGACAATTAAGAAAAATTTTTGCTCAAACAGCATCGGGATTAAAAACGGTGGGCTAGAAAAAATAAATTCCCTGTCCGGGACAGGGAAAACATCCATCTTGATCAACAAAACAATTAGTCTAAAAATCCCATTAAAGTTTCGGGATCATCGATTTCATTGGAAGCAACGGGACGATTACCCATGACTGTATAAGTTTCGCTAATGTGCAGATGACTGAGAGCGATCGGACGATTGCCGGAGATCGCTAGAGTGCTGCTAACTTCCATCCCACTAGAGACCACAGGACGAGCGCTACCGACGGAAGAATAGGTACCAACCACTTTCAGATGGCTAACTTCCACGGGACGGCCCCCTGGTAACATTTCATCTTCCTTAAAATGAAGATGGCTAGTACCGATGGGACGATTCTCCGGTAATCGGTCTTCGGGTTGATAAAGTTTTAATCCCTTGTATTCCTTATCGGCACTACCTTTGACCGAAAGAGCGACCACTTCTTTATCCTTGACGGTTTTAGCTGTAGTAGCTTTACCGCGCGAGCTGCTGGTTTTTTCTTCTGTAGTTGCTGGGGTTTGAGTCCCGTTCGTTTCTAGATTTTCCACCGTCATAACCTGATACTCCTTTCCGTTAATAGCTTCGGGGAAACGATAAGATTTAAGTTTAGGGTATTCTCGAAGACTTTTAATCTTTTTTTAAAATCCTCTCTAATATTAAGATACATCTTTCTTTACCCAAAACCCTATCAGTGTTGGTAATTCGATTGATAATTTATTTTGCCTGTTCTCTACACCTAGCCGCTAATGACCGCTTTTCAACTACAAGCACCCTTTCAACCCACCGGGGATCAACCGGCAGCGATCGATAAATTAGTAGATTCCCTGCAAAATCAGGATCGTTTCCAAACTCTCCTAGGGGCAACTGGCACTGGCAAAACCTTCACCATTGCCGCTGTGATCGAAAAAATTGGCAGGCCTACCCTTGTCCTAGCCCATAATAAGACCTTGGCTGCCCAATTATGTAACGAATTGCGGCAATTTTTCCCTAATAACGCCGTGGAATACTTTATCAGCTATTACGACTATTATCAGCCGGAGGCTTATATTCCCGTCAGCGATACCTACATCGAAAAGAGTTCTTCGATTAATGATGAGATCGATATGCTGCGCCATTCAGCCACGCGATCGCTGTTTGAACGCAGGGATGTGATCGTCGTTGCTTCGATTAGTTGTATTTATGGCTTGGGAATGCCGGCGGAATACCTAAAAGCGGCGATTTCCTTAACAGTTGGTCAAGAGTTCGACCAAAGGCAATTATTACGGGCCTTGGTGTCAGTGCAGTACAATCGCAATGATTTAGAGTTAACTCGCGGTCGTTTTCGTCTGAAGGGCGATATTTTGGAAATTGTTCCCGCTTACGAGGATCGGGTCATTAAAATTGATTTTTTTGGCGATGAGATTGAAAGTATTCGTTATCTCGATCCCCTGACGGGGGAAGTTTTGCAAAAATTAGAGCGAATTAGTATTTATCCGGCCCGTCACTTTGTTACCCCGGAGGAACGTTTAGAGGTGGCCTGTCGGGATATTAAAACGGAGTTAGATTATCGTTTGTTGGAGTTAGAAAAAGCGGGCAAATTACTGGAAGCGCAACGCTTAGATCAACGGACTCGTTATGATTTGGAAATGTTGCAGGAAGTGGGTTATTGTAACGGAGTAGAAAATTATTCCAGGCATTTAGCGGGTAGGTTAGCGGGGGAACCGCCAGAATGTTTGGTGGATTATTTTCCTCAAGATTGGTTATTAGTTGTGGATGAGTCTCATGTCAGTGTGCCGCAAATTCGTGGGATGTATAATGGCGATCAATCACGAAAAAAAGTTTTGATCGATCACGGGTTTCGTTTACCCAGTGCTGCGGATAATCGTCCTTTGAAGTCAGAAGAATTTTGGCAGAAAGTTAATCAATGTATTTTTGTTTCGGCCACTCCGGGAGATTGGGAATTAGAACAGTCAGAAAATCGCATTGTCGAACAAATTATCCGACCGACGGGAGTTTTAGATCCAGAGATTTTTGTGCGACCAACCGAGGGACAAGTGGATGATTTATTAGGGGAAATTAAGGAGCGAGTGCGGTTAAATGAACGGGTTTTGATTACCACTTTAACTAAACGCATGGCTGAAGATTTAACCGAATACTTGCAAGAAAGGGGAATTAAAGTTAGATATCTACATTCAGAAATTCAATCAATTCAACGGATTGAAATTATCCAAGACCTGCGAGAAGGGGTCTTTGACGTGCTGATCGGGGTGAATTTGCTTCGCGAGGGGTTAGACCTGCCAGAAGTGTCTCTAGTGGCGATTTTAGACGCAGATAAGGAAGGATTTTTAAGGGCTACCCGCTCTTTAATTCAAACTATCGGCCGGGCTGCTCGTCATATTCGCGGTCAGGCAATTCTTTACGGAGATAATCTCACTGATAGTATGATTAATGCGATCGAAGAAACCAAGAGACGGCGAGCTATTCAAGAGGAATATAACCAAAAACATGGGATTATTCCGCAACCGATTGTTAAAAGATCGAGTAATTCAATTTTGGCTTTTCTGGATATTTCTCGTCGCCTAAATTCCCAACAATTGGAGCAGGTTTGTGAGAATATAGAAGAACTTTCTTTAGAACAAATTCCCGAGTTAATTCAACAACTAGAAGCGCAAATGAAAGAAGCTGCAAAAAATCTAGAATTCGAGGCAGCTGCTAAATATCGCGATCGGATTAAGCAATTGCGAGATAAGTTATTAAATCATCTTAGATAAACCTATGACTAGATTTATTCATGACCAGTTTGCTAAAGATTATCTCGAAGAATTATTATCTTCTCTGGGA
>JAADBR010000009.1 GCA_009995705.1 Microcystis aeruginosa W13-11 | reverse complement strand
TGATCTTTTGTCGTAAGTCTAAAGAATAGGGCTTCATAAGGTTGTGGCTCCTGTGTAGGTCTATAATTTATTTTTCTCATCTATTGTACCTCATGCAATCGCATACCGCTATATTTGGCTTTCTAGGCGGGGTTTTAGCCGCCAAATTAATCGCCACCGAAAAGAAACATTATTCTTAAATGGGGGAACCTTCTATCTCGCTACATACTTCATAAAAATCGGTGACAGGAGGTTTCACAAACAGAGGAGCCATGGATTTCAGCAATAATTCATGGGCTTCGCTTTTATTTGCCTCCATATCATCGATCTTATCCCAGATGATTACGGCAATTCCTTCGTCGGTTCCGGGTTTTTGCAACAGAAAAGCCCCCTGGAATCCCGTGGAATAGGTGGAAACGGCCTTTTCGTAGAGTTTTTGGGCCTCGGAAAAACACCCCGGTTTAAATTCACCAATAGCCACATAGGCATATTTATGTTTGAGAAAATCGAGAAATTCTGGCATGGCAATCAGGGGAAATGGAATAAATCTTTCTTTCTACTCCCATTAAAACTTAGATCGATCGCTCTCCTCGCCCCATCCACATATTTTTTTAACTAAGCTTGCCCCAATTCTCTCTTTTTTTTGTTAGCTTATATGTAGTCGTTATGAGTTTGTATAAGTTCTATGATCAAAATCGTTGGTATTAATGGCAGTTTGCGTCCTGGATCCTATAGTGCGATGGCGTTAGAAGTTGCTATCAGTCGAGTACAGGCGTTAGGAGTAGAAACGGAGATAATTGACCTCAGAAAACTCTCTTTACCCTTCTGTAACGGGGGAGATGACTATTCTGACTATCCCGATGTGGACCAAATGCAGCAAACGGTTAAATCGGCGGCGGGGTTAATTTTGGCGACACCAGAATATCATGGCAGTGTCAGTGGTGTGATGAAGAATGCCCTAGATTTAATGAGTTTTGAGGAGTTGTCGGGAAAGGTTGCCGGGTTAATCAGTGTTTTAGGCGGCCAATCCAATAGTAACGCCCTCAATGATTTAAGAATTATTCTCCGTTGGGTTCATGCTTGGGTAATTCCCGAACAAATTAGCTTAGGACAAGCGTGGAAAGTCTTCAACGAAGAAGGAAAAATCCTTGACGAGAAGCTTTCCCAACGTTTTGACGCTTTTGCGCGAAGTTTAGTCGATAATACCCGTAAACTCAACGGGATCTAGTAATATCGATGGTGATTTTACCGGTGAAATGGGGAATTGGGGCGGCGGGTTTCGATAATTGTACTCTTACCTGTCGCACTCGATCGAGTTGTAGGATATCCTCAGCGATGACTGTGGCCAATTTTTCCACTAGGGCAAATTTGCTGGTTTCAATCTGGCGTTTGACAATTTCGATCGCCTGTCGATAATCTAGGGTATCTTTAATTGCGTCACTTTTGCCAGCAATGCTGATATCAACTTCTAGGGATAAATCCACCTCAAACCATTGACCTAAAACCTGTTCTTCGGCCAGATATCCTGTGTAACCGTAGGCGCGAATTCCTGTAACGTGAATAGTATCCATAGATAGTTAAATTAAAAAACTGGTAGCGTTGGTCACAAATTTACCTAAAATGTCGGATGAATGCCCCCGCTAGATTTTTCGACAAGATACTCAACAAAATTAGCGGGGGATGAAATCCGACCAGAATATCAACCCCGGAGTATCGGTTTAATTCTACCATCTGTAGGTAAACTGTGTTATAATCGACTTAACCAATGGTCGAGAATTGTTAGATGTTAGTCGTAGAAGCAAAGCTAAAAAACGGAACACCAGAGCAATATCACCGGCTTGATGAAGCTATCAAAACTTCTCAGTTTGTGTGTAACTCTTGTGTTCGTTATTGGATGGATCATAAGGGTACAACCCGCAATGATATCCAGAAACTTTATGCGGTACTAGCTAACAATAAAGAGACACCTTGGCTTAATAAATTAAACTCTCAAGCTCGTCAATCGGCTGCCGATAGAGCTTGGCAATCAATTAGTCGATTTTATCATAATTGTCGTGCCAAGATACCGGGGAAAAAAGGTTTTCCTCGGTTCAAAAAGCATAGCCGTTCCGTTGAGTATAAACTAACAGGCTACAAACTATCTGATGATCGACGTAAAATTAAATTTACCGATGGCTTTAAAGCAGGAGAATTCGATTTATAGTGTAGTCAAAAAACCTTAGTTTATTATTCAGAGCAACAGATTAAACGGGTAAGAGTTGTTAGACGTGCTGACGGTTATTATTGCCAGTTTTTAATTGACGTAGAACGGGAAGAATACCATAAACCAACGGGACAAATAACAGGAATTGACTTAGGGTTAAAGGAATTTTATACTGATGCCCAAGGCAATACTGTAGAGAATCCACGTTATTTAAGAAAGTCAGAAAAACGACTGAAAAAAGCACAACGACGATTATCTAAGAAATTCCGTAAAGGAAAGAAACAGTCTAAAAACTATCACAAGCAACGGATAAAAGTAGCTAGGCTTCATCTTAAAGTGTCAAGACAACGTAAAGACAAAGCAGTTAAAGATGCTTTGGCGTTAGTCCAGTCTAATGATCTGGTAGTCTATGAAGCTTTAAAGGTAAGAAACTTAGTCAAAAACCGTAAGCTGGCCAAGTCGATTTCTGACGCTTCTTGGTATCAATTCACCGAATGGTTGAATTATTTTGCTAAGATTTATCGGATTGTTTGTGTTGCTGTACCACCCCATTTTACTTCTCAAGATTGTTCAGTTTGTGGGACGAGAGTTCAAAAATCATTAAGCAATAGAACTCATCAATGTCCTAACTGTAAAACAGTCTTAGATAGGGATCATAATGCAGCAATAAATATTCTTAAAAAAGGGTTGAAATATTTGGGAAATCATCTCAACGGTACTGTTGGGCAAACAGAAACCGACCCAAACGCCTTGGGAGAGTCCGACTTCTGGATTCTTAATGGAGACATTGAGAATCTAAGTTGTCTCGTTGAACAAGGAATTTCCGATAGTGATAGGTCAAGAATCCCCCGTCACAGCGTAGCTTGACGGTGGGAGTATGTCAAGAGAAACTCTATAAGTAAAAAGTAATCTCGGAGTCTCCTCAAGTATTTTTACATTTTTGCCAAGGAATGTTAAGTTTTAGGGTATTGAATGAGTAACCTTGATAGCCATGGCTCCTACAATAGCAGGGATTATCTGTACCCACAACCGCGATCACTACCTAGCAGGAGCGATCGATAGTCTTTTGGCGCAAACTTGCCCAGATTGTGAGCTTTTAGTGGTTGATAACGCATCTACCGATACAACCCGTCAAGTGGCCGAGTCTCGTCTGGGAGATGGGCGGCTAAAATATGTTTATGAACCTATTTTAGGGCTATCTACCGCCAGAAATCGCGGGGCTAAGGAAACTAGAGCGCCGATTTTAGCTTATTTGGATGACGATGCGATCGCCAGTCCTCAATGGTTGCAAATTCTGTTAAATGCCTACGAAAATAACGAAAAACTGGCAGTAGCGGGGGGAAAAGTCACTCTTATTTGGCCGCAAGGCTACAGTCAACCCAATTGGTTATCCGATCAGTTAGCAGGGGGTTTAGGGGCTTTCGATTTGGGCGACAATGTGGTATATATTAGTCAAGCGAATTTAACTCCGCGAGGGGTTAACTACTCGATTCGGCGAGATTTCTTGGAGAAGATTGGCGGTTTTGACCCTAATTTGGGAAGAATCGGCAAAAAACTTCTCTCTAACGAGGAATTATACACTACAGAACTGGCACTCGCCCAGGGATGGCAAGTGGGCTATTTTCCCGCAGCATTGGTGGAACACAAGGTTGCCCCAGAAAGAATCAATCGTCAATGGTTTATGCGTCGCAGTTGGTGGCAAGGCATCAGCGAACACTACCGGGAAGAAGTGGCAGGAAGGACAGGATTGGCTCAATTTAGGCGAGGAGGTGAGCGATTGGTGAGAGGATTGGTTAAATCTGTCAAATTTATCAATGATCCTACTAAAAGCTTTGATAATCTGCTCTATGCCTATGGACAAATCGGTTATTTAATCGAAGCCACCAAGGCCATGTTAACCGCTCAAAAGTAAATTATTGTAAATACATGGGTAAAAAAGCCTTAATTTGTGGCATATCGGGGCAGGATGGGGCCTACCTAGCCGAATTACTGTTAAAAGCAGGCTATACGGTTTCTGGCACCTCCCGGGATGCTCAGATGTCCTCTTTTAGTAACCTGAACCGTTTGGGAATCAAGGAACAGGTAAAACTAGAATCAATGTCACTGAATGACTTTCGCGGTGTCCTACAGGTGTTAATTAAAATTCAGCCAGATGAGGTCTATAATTTGGCTGGACAAAGTTCTGTGGGTTTATCTTTTGAGCAGCCGGTAGAAACCTTAGAAAGTATTGCCAGAGGAACCTTAAATCTCTTAGAAGCAATTCGATTTACCGGAGCAAAAATTAAATTATATAATGCAGGATCGAGTGAGTGTTTCGGGAATATCGGCGATAATTCTGCCGATGAAAATACCCCTTTTCGTCCTCGCAGTCCCTACGCTGTAGCCAAATCGGCGGCTTTTTGGGAAGTAGCTAATTATCGAGAATCCTACGGAATTTTTGCCTGTTCAGGCATACTTTTTAATCATGAGTCTCCCCTGCGTCCCGAGCGCTTTGTTACCCAAAAAATTATCGCTGCCGTGGCTAGAATTGCCCGGGGAAGTACCGAGACTTTACACTTAGGAAATATGGATATTCAAAGGGATTGGGGTTGGGCGCCGGAGTACGTTGAAGCGATGTATTTAATGCTGCAACAGGAGCAACCCGATGATTACGTCATTGCCACGGGAGAAAGTTCAAAACTGGAGGATTTTGTCGCCACAGCTTTTGCTACTGTGGGCTTGAATTGGCAAGATCATGTAATTTCCGATCGAAGTTTATTAAGACCAACAGATTTAGCCATTAGTCGCGGTAATCCCCGCAAAGCTAAGGAAAAATTAGGTTGGCAAGCACGATACAAAATGACCGATATTGTCCGCATGATGGTGGAAAATCGTTTAGAGAAATAGCTATGAATATCTTAGTGATTAGTTCCACCTTTCCCTATCCACCCAGCACAGGAGGAACTCAGGGCAGAACTTTTAATTTACTCAAGTATCTCAGCAAAAATCATGATATTGCTGTCATCGTTCAGTCTAATGCTGATGTTAGGGATGAGGAGGTAGAAAAGTTAGGTAAATTTGTTAGTGAATTGGTAGTTTTTACCCGTCCTCGAGATGCCAAAACTGGAATAATTGCTAAACTCCAAAGATTAGCTCAATTCCTGCAAACGGGAACCCCTCCCAATGTACTTTTTAGCTATTCTCAAGAGATGCAAAACTGGATAGATAGGGCAGTTAAGAGTCAAAAATTCTCAGTAATTACCAGTGAACATAGTGTTAATGAAATTTATATTCGTCTTCAAGGACAACTTACTTACCCCGATACTACTTTAACTATAGTCGGTGGTAATCTATCCCTAGAAGTGCAAGAATTAACTAAGTTAAAAGGAGTAATTATGACGGGACGAGTACCATCAATGACCACTTATCTTCATCAGGCAACTGTGGTGTTTATTCCACCAAGAACAGGTTTTGGAATGAATTTTAAAACCCTAGAGTTCATGGCTGCTGAGGTGCCAGTAGTAGCCGGCGATCGAGGTTTAGAAGGATTAACAGTGGCAGGAAATAATGTTCCTTTAGCCGCCTTAATGGCTAATAGTATTGAGCGATATTGTACAGCGATTAGTAGTCTTTTTTAATCGGCAGAGTTGCAAGAAAAATTATCTAGAAATGCTCGCAAATTAATCGAATATAACTATACTTGGCAGCAAGTAGCAGGTAAGTACGAACAAGTTTTGACTGCTGACATTTGTCAGGTAATTTCTCTAGTTTTTTGTCAATTAATATGCTATCAAATCAAATACCAGTGAGAGTATCTGTTGTTGTCCCTCTGTATAACGAAGAAGAGAATATCGATGCTCTCTTTAGCCGACTTTTAGCGGTTTTAGAGGCACTAAATACCAGTTATAAGGTCATTTGCGTTAATGATGGTAGTCGTGACAATACTCTCAAAAATCTCGTGGAATATCATCAACGTTAGCCACAAATTAAAGTGGTTAATTTATCCCGTAATTTTGGTAAAGATATCGCCATGTCAGCAGGAATTGATTACAGTCAAGGAATGGCAGTTATTCCTATTGATGCTGATTTACAAGATCCCCCCGAATTAATTGCCGAGATGATCGAAAAATGGCACGAGGGTTATGATGTGGTTTATGCGTCCCGTCGGGTTAGAATTGGCGAAAGTTGGTTTAAACGTTTCAGCGCAGAAGGTTTCTATCAAGTCATTAATAAATTAAGTCGGGTTCCTATTCCCCCCAATACGGGAGATTTTCGCTTAATCGATCGCCGAGTGGTAGAATCAATTAAAAAGATGCCCGAACGTCAAAGATTTATGAAAGGAATATTTGCTTGGGTGGGATATAAACAGACATCAATTTTATTCGATCGAGAACCCCGGTATCAAGGACAAACTAAATGGAATTACTGGAAGTTATGGAATTTTGCCATCGATGGTATTACCTCTTTTAGTTTTTTGCCTCTGAAAGTCTGGACTTATGTAGGATTTATCATTGCACTGGTTAGTCTTGTTTATGCTAGTTTTTTAATACTCAGGACTATTATTTTAGGAATCGATGTACCTAGATACGCTTCTCTGATGGTTGCTGTCTTATTTTTAGGAGAAATTCAATTACTCACCCTTGGTATTATTGGCGAATATATTGGCAGGGTTTATGAGGAAGTAAAGGGTAGGCCACTTTATCTGGTTCGAGATTGTTATGGTTTTGAAAATAGGGAACAACTTAGTGATAAAATAACTTAAAATTAAGATACTGACAAGAAGAGAATTAAATCTATGAATACCGAAATTTTTCAGCAATTTTTTGCCTATTGTGTCGGTAGTTGGCAAACCGAAAGAACCTATCATTATCTAGCTGCTGAAGAAGTGGAACGTTCCCGTACTGAATTTCTCATTCAACCCCTCACCAGGGAGATTAAACAGAAAGTTCTGACAGATAATAACTATGCTGATATTGCCGATTTAGAAAGTATCCCGGGGTTTAATTTAGGTTTCTATACGATTTCGGAAAAAGGGGAAGAAGTGCGACAAAATCTTAATCTTTTATTTGTGGTTAAAGCAGAAAATAACGGTTATTTAGAAGGGGATTATCTCCGCGATCGCGCCTACGAAGAAGCAAGACCAATTGTCTCCGCTTTTCGCTTTGATCCCACCACCAGAGAATTATTAATGACCACCAATTATACTCGCAGTGTTTCCGTGGATTCAATTACTTTAATTAATCCAGACCTGCGAATTCGCAAAATTATTAACTATCAACGTCCCCAGGAGGGGGAACCCTTAGAAAAAGTTCTCTTGGTCGGTTTTGGAGTTGAGTGTAAAGTCAGTTAAAAAAAATATTTCTTCTCCCCCCTTGATTCTCCAGTCAAGGGGAGATTTTATCAAGGTTTTGTCCTTTACATCAAAAAAGGAATAGAGCCTTAAACTCTACTCCTCAATCAAAAATTGCAGTTAATTTTTAACCCTATACTACCACAGAAGTCAAAGCTTCTTTGAGGATAGCGGCTTTATCGGTCTTTTCCCAGGGTAAATCGAGATCATTGCGGCCAAAATGACCATAAGCGGCCACATCTTGGTAAAAACGATCGCCTCTTTCCGAGGGTAAACCGCGCAGGTTAAAGGTTTGGATAATACCGGCCGGACGGAGTTCAAAGTATTTATTGATTAAGTCCAGAATCACATCATCAGCGACTTTGCCAGTGCCAAAGGTTTCCACGAAGAGACTCACCGGACGAGCTACCCCAATCGCGTAACCCACTTGAATCTCGCACTTATCGGCCAAACCAGCAGCGACGATATTTTTAGCCACATAACGGCAAGCATAGGCCGCAGAGCGATCAACTTTGGTAGGATCCTTACCGGAGAAAGCGCCGCCACCGTGACGAGAATAGCCACCGTAGGTATCGACGATAATTTTCCGTCCCGTTAATCCTGCGTCGCCTTGGGGTCCACCAATGACGAATTTGCCAGTGGGATTAACCAGATAACGGGTGTTGGCATCGGGTTTAATCTCTAAATCGCTGAAAACTGGCTCTACTACTGCTTTCCAGAGATCACTTTTAATCTTTTGTTGGACGAGGTCATTATCAGTGATATCGCCGATAGTAGCATCGTGTTGGGTAGAAACAAGGATAGTATCGATACCCACGGGACGACCATTTTCATAAATGACCGATACTTGCGTTTTACCGTCGGGACGCAGATAGGACAGTTCACCCGTTTTTCTGACTGCTGCTAGACGGCGAGCGATGCGGTGGGCTAAACTAATCGGTAAGGGCATAAATTCGGGGGTTTCATTGCAAGCGAAACCGAAGACAATACCCTGGTCTCCCGCACCAATTTTATCGAGTTCATCATTGCTGAGAAGTTCGCGATTTTCCTGAGCAGCCGTGACCCCCTGGGAAATGTCGGGAGATTGTTCGTCTAAAGCGACTAAAACGGTGCAGCTATTGGAGGAAAAACCGTTATCGGCGTTGATATAGCCAATTTCAGCGATTTTCTTGCGAACTAAATCGACGAAGTGAACCTGTGCTTTCGAGGTGATTTCACCAGTAATCAATACTAACCCTGTATTGACAACCACTTCAGCCGCTACACGACTGTGGTCATCTTGGGATAACAGAGCATCGAGAATGGTATCAGAAATCTGGTCACAAATTTTATCGGGATGTCCCTCTGTAACCGATTCGGAGGTGAACAAATAACGTTTAGACAAGTGATGTCCCTCACATAGTAGTACATTTGAACGCAAAAAGATTCCAAGAAATCTTTGATAATACAGTGTAACAGGGAATTTGTAGAGATCAAATATTTTCAATAAGAAACCGCCCGAACATCGTCCGGACGGAGTGTGGTGTGAGGAGTGAACGGAAACTTGCGTCTCCGCTAATTCCATTGTAGAGGACAACTTAGAATCTTGAACGACTTGAAACAAACTGGCCAAAAAAATTTTTATCTCTGGAAGGGGTTGACTAATGAGCGATACCCGTCTCGATGATGTAGCCTGAGTAATAGAGGTCGCAGAGCTATATGCCAAGATTATGACAGTCACAGCCGATTATTTAGAACAACTCAATCCTTCCCAGCGCATTGCTGTGGAGCATTTTTGCGGCCCCTTGTTGGTGGTTGCTGGAGCAGGATCGGGAAAAACCAGCGCTTTAACCTATCGTATCGCCCATTTGATCCGTCATCACGGGGTCGATCCGGAAAATATTCTCGCGGTCACTTTTACCAATAAGGCGGCCCGGGAAATGAAAACGAGAATTGAAAAAACTTTTGCTCAACAAAAAGCACAGGAAAAATACGGTCAAAGATTAGAACTTTTGGAAGAATACGAACAGAAAAAACTCTTTTCTCAAGTTTATCGGAATTATACTAAAAAACTCTGGATTGGAACTTTTCACAGTCTTTGCGGTCGAATTTTGCGCTATGACATTAATAAATATCAGGATGAATATGGTCATAGTTGGCAAAGGAATTTCTCAATTATGGACGAATCTGATGCCCAGAGTTTGGTGAAAAATATCGTCACTAAACAAATGAATTTAGACGATAAAAAATTTGACGCTCGCAATCTACGTTATGCGATTAGCAATGCCAAAAATTTAGGTTTAAACCCCACAGATTACGCCAGAGAAAACCCTCATTTTCGGGGAAAGGTCATTTCTGAGGTTTATCAGGCTTATCAGATGCAATTGGCACAAAATAACGCCCTAGATTTTGATGATTTGATACTGGTTCCAGTCCGTCTTTTTCAGCAAAATGAATCTATTCTCGGTTATTGGCACACGCAATTTAAGCATATTTTAGTCGATGAATACCAGGATACTAACCGGATTCAGTACGAGTTAATTAGGCTTTTGTCCACCAATGGTGAAACGAAAAAAAGTGAGTGGAATTGGACGGAGCGATCGATTTTTGTGGTGGGTGATGCTGACCAATCTATCTATAGTTTTCGGATGGCGGATTTCACTATTCTGCTCAATTTTCAAGCGGACTTTGGCGATGGTTTACCCGATGATGATACTCGCACGATGGTGAAATTACAGGAAAACTATCGTTCCAGGGAGAATATTCTGCAAGCGGCTAATAAATTAATTGAAAAGAATAGTCAAAGAATCGATAAAGTCCTTGTTGCCACTAGAGAAGGGGGCGAGATTATCTATGTTTTTACAGCCAGAGATGAACAGGAAGAAGCAGCTTTTGTTATCGATAAAATCAGAGAATTTACCCAAGAAAACCCCGAATTAAATTGGGGTAGTTTTGCCATTCTCTACCGAATTAATGCCCAATCTCGTCCCTTTGAAGATGGGTTAATTCGCAATAATATCCCCTATAATATTGTCGGGGGATTTAAATTTTATGATCGACAGGAGATTAAAGATGCGATCGCTTATTTACGAGTGATTGCCAATCCTGCTGATACCGTTAGTTTACTGAGAATTATTAACACTCCCCGGCGCGGTATTGGTAAAACCACAATCGATAATTTGCTCAAAGCTGCTCAAGAATTAGGAGTACCTTTATGGGAAATTATCAGCGATGAAACTTCCGTTAATACTCTCGCCGGTCGTGCTACTAAAACCATCAATAAATTAGCCAAAATTATCCAAAACCTGCAGGAAAAAATTACCGATTTATCCGCTAGTGAAATCCTAGATAAAATCATGGAAGATTCGGGATATATTGATGAATTAAAACAGCAGGGAACCGAGGAAGCTGATACCCGGATCGAGAATATTCAAGAACTTTATAGCGCCGTGGTACAATTCCAGGAGGAAAACGAAGAAACCAATCTCCAGGAATTTCTCGCTAGTGCTAGTTTAGCCTCGGATTTAGATAATCTTCAGGAAGGTCAAGAAAAAGTCTCGTTAATGACCCTTCATTCGGCCAAAGGTTTAGAGTTTCCTATCGTCTTTTTAGTCGGTTTAGAACAGGGCATTTTTCCCCATAATCGTAGTTTAAACGATCCCATTGCCCTTGAGGAAGAACGCCGTTTGTGTTATGTGGGAGTGACTCGGGCCAAGGAACAATTATTTTTAACCTACGCAAAAGAAAGATATGTCTGGGGGAATAAAGAGACTAAGGTAGCTTCCCAATTTTTGCAGGAATTGCCCCCAGAATTGCTCACAAGCAACCTGAAACCGAAAAAAACCCCAAAAGTGGTTGCCATGGAAAAAACTGTCTCTGATCAAAGAAAATGGCAGGTAGGCGATCGAGTGTTACACTCTACTTTTGGAGAAGGAGAAGTGACCCATATCCTCGGTACGGGCAGAAAAATGAATCTAGCGGTCAAATTTTCGGGTTTAGGTCAGAAAATCATCGATCCTCGCACCGCACCCATGCAACTTATCCACGAATAGGTAATCATCTGTAGGGTGGGTTAGGCGAAAATAAGTTATAATCTCACTAAAAATTGAGTATTCACCCTAACCCACCAGTTTTTTTCTCTCTATCTCCCCACTGATAACTGATTACTGTTCACCGATAACTGACACCCCCCGATTCCTCAACTCCGATCGCTACCTGCTGTTAGAATAGAGAATTGCGGTCAGACTGAGGATAAAATTGAGAAGCTAAATCCTTGATTCTTAATAGTTGTTGAGAAACTTTCCGCCTACTATCGCAATTATCCGATAATATGGGCAACAGCGAGTTAGTCTATTCAGTCTGTTAAAATTGACCCCCGTTGGTCGTATTCGCGCACTGTCTAACCTTTATGATGAGGATCAGTTAATATGGAATCAATGCAACCCACCGAAACACAAAATCCGATTAGAACAGATTTACCCGGATCTCTGAGCAAACCCAGCAGCAGCACCGAACAGATTTGGTCTGAATATGTAGAACCAGTTTGGGATTCGGTAATGTCCTATCTGGCTAATGTCCCTGATTATATCGGTAGTTTCTTCTCTGGATACAAAAAACCTTTAATCGTTCTGGCGGCAATTTTAGCGAGTTTTGTCACCGTGAAAGTTACCCTAGCGGTTTTAGATGCGATCGATGATATTCCCCTCCTTGCTCCTATCCTACAATTAGTTGGGATCGTTTACACCGGTTGGTTTGTCTGGCGCTATCTGCTCAAAGATGAAAATCGTCGCGAGTTATTAGCCGAAATTGATGCACTAAAAGCGCAAGTTTTTGGCAGTCACAATAACACTTTATCTTAAATGTCGGGGTGAAGACCGTTCGGCTGAGCTCACGGCCGAAGGCCTCGGTTTTACCGACGGGATGAAACCCCGACCAGTATAGAAACAGCGAAGCACAACTAAAACTCTGCTGTTTTAAGATAATTTGTGCTAAAGTGAAAGCAAGCGGAAAGTCAGATGTGTAGTCGTGGCACGCGAACTGACCGTTGTAAAAAGGCTAGTGTCACCAACTCAAAAAGGTTGACCCAATACCTCACTGCCCTCTAACAAAAAATATGGCATATGTGGGAGATAAAAATAATCAAATAGGGTAGGGCATACCCGAATTTAAGCTTGGGGAGTAGTCCACAAGAGTGCTTGCCTTATAGGTGTAGTCGGACTAGACATGAAAATGTAAGACCAAAATTAGCATTGCTAGTAGAGGCAAGATTCAGCCCAAGAATCCCTCGGTTTTACCGATGGGAGTGTCAAAGAATCAAGCATAGATAACCAAGGAGTTGAGCGGAAACACTCAACTCTTTTGTTTTTGCACAAGAGCTTATACTATAGCGTTTTTCAGTCTAGTGAGGTACAAAAGTTATGGGTTTTAGGCAAAAGGCAAGAGGCAAAAAGCAATAGGGAGAATAAATAATCAGTTTTTAATAGCCCGATTTAGTATTAGCCACTTTCTCAGGAAATTCAGTTACTTTTGCTTTGATCTATTGATTATTAGTCGAAATATCCACCAACGCTGGGGGCAGTGGGTTTTTCTTTGTTATAAGAGAGAGGAAACGGCAACGATTATCAGCCTACAATATTACTAGGCGATCGAATGTTCCCCAAAATTCAGATGAGTCAATTAAAATCAATTTCTGGGAAAAGGTTTGCCAAAATTTGAGAACCTCATTGAGAATTCAAGGTAGCCATCACATTTACTGTATTACTCGTTAAGACTGTCTATGAACCATCGTCAACAATTAATTCAAGAACTCGAACAAGCACCTGATGATCTAATAGAAACCGTGTTAGATTTTTTACATCGAGTTCAGGCAACAGGCAACAATCATCCTCTGGCCAAGTTTTCAGGCATTTTAAGCGATTCAGAGGCACAAGAACTACAACAAGCCATTAAAACAGAATGTCGTCAGTTGGTAAGGATTGCATCACCTACAAAAACAGCCTACAATATTTAGACTAAATCCAGTTATTGAAGACTGATTATTTACACAACCCCGTAGAAATGTTAGATTTTAGGAGTGGTAATAATTATCTATCTATCCCTCCCATTGATCGATCTAGGAGATAAGCAATGAAAATGAAAGTTATCGTTCACGAGGCGGAGGAAGGTGGCTTCTGGGGGGAAGTCCCGGCGCTCCCCGGCTGTGCCACCCAAGCAGAAACTTTCGAGGAACTACTAGAGAATTTACACGAGGCGATCGAAGGTTGTCTATCCATAGATGTGGAATCCTTGCCGACCGATCCGAAAACTCGGATTCTAGAGATAGCGATATGAAATCGATTTCTGGGAAAAAGTTCGCCAAAATTTTAGAGCGTCACGGATGGGAATTATTGAGAATTCAAGGTAGCCATCACATTTACTGTCAGCCGGATAATCCCACCCGTATCTCTGTGCCGATTCACGGAAATCAGGATTTAAAAATCGGATTACTCAAGCATTTTTTGAAACAAGCGGGACTTTCTGAAGAAGATATTTGATCAATGCGATCGTTGTAATTCCGTCACTCCCGAAAGATCACAGAATTACCAATAACGATTATCAGCCTACAATATTACCGAGCGATCGAATGTTCCCCAAAATTCAGATGAGTCAATCCCCCGTCACCGATTCCCTAGAAATTATCCTGACAAATATCACGGAAAAATTAGACTCTTTACAGAAAGATTTCACCGATCTAAAAGTAGATATGGCCGAGGTGAAAACCGAACTCAAGATTATTGATAGGCGATGGGAAAAAGTAGAGGGAACACAGGACGCTTTGATTAAGGATGTCTCTGACCTCAAGGGAGCAAAATCGTTGATTATTCCCGTGGTGGTGGCAGTATTAACCAGTATTCTGACTCTGCTGGTGCGATCGATCCCGAATCCTTAAAGGATTTTTCTGGGAACGGCGATCGATTTTTGCCGGTGTATTTTCGTTTTCCCTTCAATCCGCCGGAGGGAGAAGGATCGGCTCGAAAACCGTCACATCCTCTTGATTTAACCTTTGAGCTAGATCAGCTTCTTCCAATCTTTCTAGAAAGGGCAAAATATCACTAAATGCCCGAAAACCTAAACTTTCAAGCTCATCGATGGTGATCGAATCGTCGGAGATATTACCTTTGCGTTGCAAAAGCAGACGAATTCTTTCCTCTTTGGCGTTTAAGGCCGCTTGTTGTCGGAAATCCTTTTCGGCTGCTCTTAATCCTTGTTCGAGAACTTCCATTGTGATTGTTTTAACCTGAAGATCGGCCGCAGTGGAAAGTACAATATTTCCCAAGCGGTTGAACAAACGGGGTCTGCCGAGAGAAACCTTGCAAAAACGTCTTGCCGCGTCTGGTAAAAAGGGAAGTACACACCTGTCATCTTTCGGATCGGTACAATCGTTTTTAATTCTGGCACTGTTGAGATAGTTAATTAACATCTGGTATGTGGTATCCGCATCTAGTTCTTCTAGCGGCAATTGCAAGTCAAATAAACCGCGTTCGCTGGTTAATAAATCTCCCGTCATCCCGATGGGGTGAGCCGTCAGCATAAACCAAGCCCGACCTTTTAACATTCCCTGCGCGTCGTGCATCATTTGCCGTACCACACTAGGATTTTGTTTATCTAGATCATCGATCGCGATCAGAATCCCCTGCGGATATTCTTCTTGCGCCCGCTCTAACAATGTATCGAAGCTCACAGTCGGATATTGAAATTTCGTGAGCGGTAAATCTTTCTCGCCGATTTTACCACCGATTCCTAAACTACCGCTAATTTCAGCACTACGCTCCTTCAATAGTTTTTCGGTGGGAATTCCCATCTGATAAAGCTGACGTTGCGCCCAATCGTCATTTGGCATCGCTCTAGCGAGGGCGATCAGTGCTGTAGTGGCGATATCTAAACCTGCGGGTAGAGATATATAGGTAGTCAACATTTGCGGACGATTGCGGCGTATAACCGACAATACTTCCAGTAAAAAAGCACTTTTGCCGATTCCTAAACGACCAGAAACCAGAATCCGACGACGCTCGCGACTTTGGAACAGATTAAACACCCGCGTCAATTCATTTTTTCGCCCGGTAAAAACACGATCGAGGGTATCGCTGTTTAAATCGATCGGGCTTTCGGTAAAGGGGATTTCCTTCAGTCCTAACCGTTGGATATTGTCAAAGGATTGCTTAAAAAGATCATCGGCACTTGTCATAAATATACCTCGCTGGTTTGTCGTTCGATCGCCCGTCGAGAAGCTTGATAAATAATGTCTATCTCCTCCACTCTATCGGGATCGGTCTGTGGTAGTTGTCGGTAGATTGCCTTCGCTCGATCGAGTTCCTTCATTCCTTTCTCTAGATATCCTTGGGATACGAAGACATTCCCCAATCCGGTGCGACTTTTGGCGATTCCGGGTAAATCCTGTAAATATTCGTACCAACGCAGGGCATCGCGATAGTAGAGACGGGCTTTCTCTCGATCGGACAGAACTTCGTAGGCACGGCCAGTGTGGTAGAGCGCGTTCGCATGGGCTAGGCGATCGTCACTGGTACTAAGTTGATTGACGCTATTTAACAACAGTTGTAACCCTTGCTGCCATTCGCCATCCCGCACCAGACGACTACCGAGAATGGTTTGGGTAGTGGGCAGCGCCTTCCAGATATCTTTTCGATCGTAATGTTCGGGACTAATCGGATCTAGGACGGTTTTATAAGCTACTAAAGCTCGTTGGAGATCGTCGGGATTTTTGTCGCGATCGTACCTTTGAGAAAGAGCTATTCCTAATCGGTATTGAGAGTCAATAAAATCTTGACAACCTGCGGGGGAGACTTCTAGAGCTTCTTGAAGTAGAGCGATCGCAGTATCGAGATCGCCGGGGTTATCCCGTTGCATCAAAGCTTCTGCCAAATGCCCTTGATTCCCCGCCCATTGCACGGGAAACGCGGCGCGAGTAAAGATTTGAGCGGCTTGATTGTGGAGATGGATCGCCTGTTCTAAATTGTCCTTCCGCTCCCCTAAAACTCGCTCGCGATAGGCACTGGCCAAATTATGCTGACTTATCGCCCAATCGACGGGGAAATTCTCGCGGGTATAGACTTCTAAAGCTTGCCCGTACAGTTCGATCGCTTTCTCCAGATTTTCCGACCGATCGCCCAGTATTTGAACACTGTAAGCATTGGCGAGGTTATTGAGGGTCATCGCCCAATTTTCAGGGAAATTCTTGCGGGTTCTAACTTCTAAAGCTTGCTCGTACAGTTCGATCGCTTTCTCTAGATTTTCCGCCCGATCGCCCAGTATTCGATTACTGTAAGCGCTGGCAAGGTTATTGAGGGTTGCCGCCCAATTTTCGCGGAAATTCTCGCGGGTATAGATTTCTAAAGCTTGCCCGTACAGTTCGATCGCTTTCTCTAGATTTTCCGCACGATCGCCCAGTATTCGATTACTGTAAGCGAGGGCAAGGTTATTGAGGATTTGCGCCCAATTTTCGGGGGAATTCTTGCGGGTATAGATTTCTAAAGCTTGCCCGTACAGTTCGATCGCTTTCTCCAGATTTTCCGCACGATCGCCCAGTATTCGATTACTGTAAGCGAGGGCAAGGTTATTGAGGATTTGCGCCCAATTTTCGGGGGAATTCTCGCAGGTGTAAATTTTTAGGCTGAGATTATGAGCAATAATACTTAATTCTAAATTTGTTGCTCGATCGCCTAACGGAAACTCGTAAATCGTGACAGCAAAATTCTCTAAAAGGCTGGCTATTTTTTCTCGCTCGTCTATTGATTTATCGGCGATTAAGCTTGTGAAGACTAAAGGTAAAGCGTCTAAAAGTAAATCATCTAATTTATTAATATTTGCTTTTAAAAATTGCTGTAGCTTCGTTTCATCTTTGGAATTTTTTCGACAAAAATCCCCAAAAGCAAGGAGAAAATCCTTAAATTTTCTCGTGGGAGTTGGCGACTGACCGAATCCTTTCGCTTTTTTCGACATCGTGGTATAAGTTAACAATCCAGATTTGTTCCGCATGGCGGGCTGTAAATCGGGATACCCGATCGAGCTATCAATATTTTACCGCAAGGAAAAAGCGCTGGGGATAAAATTGTACTTTCCTTAACCCGAAGGGATGTTTTTTCATCAAAAAAAACTCGATCGCAATCAGGCGATCGAGTTGAGAAAAAATAGACTAATTATTAATAGTCGAAGTCACCACCGCCGGCGGGAGGAGCGGATTTTTCTTTTTCCGGTTTATCCACCACAATACACTCGGTAGTTAAAACCATACCGGCGATCGAAGCGGCATTTTGTAGGGCAGAACGAGTCACTTTCGCGGGGTCAACGATACCCGCCTCAAACATATCGGAGAACTCACCGGTAGCGGCATTGTAACCGACATTAAAGGGCTTTTCTTTCACCCGTTCGGCAATAACTGCACCGTTTTGGCCGGCATTTTCAGCGATCCGTTTTAAGGGAGCAGCAATGGCGCGAGAAACGATTAAAGCGCCGGTTAATTCTTCATGGTCTAGGGTTTCTTTGGCCCAGGTTTCCAATTGGGGAGCCAGGTGAGCTAAAGTAGTACCACCCCCGGGGACGATACCTTCTTCTACGGCTGCTTTAGTGGCGTTAATTGCGTCTTCTAAGCGTAATTTGCGGTCTTTCATTTCCGTTTCCGTAGCGGCACCGACTTTAATCACTGCCACACCCCCGGCTAATTTAGCCAGACGTTCTTGCAGTTTTTCTTTATCGTAGGAAGAATCGGTGTCGTCGATTTGACGGCGAATTTGCTCACAACGGGTTTTCACTGCCACATCGTTGCCTTCGGCGACGATGGTGGTGGTATCTTTGTTCATAGTGATACGGCGGGCCTTACCTAAGCTGTCAATTTTGGTGGTTTCCAGTTTTAAACCCGCATCTTCGCTGATGACTTGACCACCGGTTAAGACGGCGATATCTTCTAACATCGCTTTTCTGCGATCGCCAAAGCCCGGAGCTTTCACCGCAGTGACGTTAAGAACACCGCGCAGACGGTTAACCACTAGGGTTGCCAAAGCTTCTTTTTCGATGTCTTCGGCGATAATTACTAGGGGTTTACCTTGACGGGCCACTTGTTCGAGAATAGGAACCAAATCTTGCACTAAACCGATTTTTTTGTCGGTAATCAGAATAGCGGGATCCTCAAAAACGCATTCCATGCGTTCGGTGTCGGTGACAAAGTAGGGAGAGATATAACCTTTGTCAAAACGCATCCCTTCGGTGATTTCTAGTTCGGTGGTCATCGATTTCCCTTCTTCTAGGGAAATTACGCCTTCTTTACCGACTTTATCCATGGCCGAGGCGATCATTTGACCGACTTCATCATCGTTACCGGCAGAGATAGCACCCACTTGTGCGATCGCTTTGGAATCTTCTACGGGTTTCGCGTGTTTGGCGATTTGACTGACGAGGAAATCGGCAGCTTTATCGATACCTTTTTTCAGAGAAATCGGGTTGGCACCGGCGGCGACGTTGCGTAAACCTTCTTTAACGATAGCGTGGGCGAGAACGGTGGCGGTAGTTGTCCCATCACCTGCTACGTCGTTGGTTTTTGAGGCTGCTTGGCGAATTAAAGCCACACCGGTGTTCTCGATATGGTCTTCCAGTTCGATTTCTTTAGCGATGGTGATGCCATCATTGACGATTTGGGGTGCGCCAAATTTCTTTTCGAGGACGACGTTACGACCTTTGGGACCAAGGGTGACGGCCACCGCTTCGGCCAGCAGATCCATGCCTTTTTCTAGGGCGCGACGAGCATCTTCGTTGTAGATAATAGATTTAGCCATAATGTATCGTTATTCGTGCAAAATAGGGGTTTTCAAGGGTAGATGATTAGGAAACGACGGCGAGAATGTCTTTTTCGGAGAGGAGAACGTATTCTTCGCCACCAAGTTTGATATCGGTTCCGGCATATTTGGAGTAGAGAACTTTGTCCCCCACACCCACTTCCACAGGGGTGCGGCTGCCGTCATCGTTGCGTTTGCCAGCGCCGGCGGCCACGACTTCCCCGATTTGGGGTTTTTCTTGCGCGGCATCGGGAAGGAAAATGCCACCGGCGGTTCTTTCTTCGCTGGGGCTAACTTTAACGAAAACTCGATCGCCTAGGGGTTTAACAGTTGTTACGTTGATGCTGACTGCAGCCATGGAATATCCTCCGTTTGTCTTGTATTTTGGTAAGTGTCTTTTCCAGATTAGCACTCTTACCTTCCGAGTGCTAATTTACCGAAATAGAAGGCCCCCTGACAACTGCTCGATCGGTACGGGTTCCCGAACTATGGTGTTAAGCTAGGGTTTGCTGAAAAAGTTTGTTGGTGGGGTTAGGCTTCGGCCGTGAGATCAGCGTTCGACAAAAGCTCACGGCCGAAGCCTTTTGCCTTTCCTGATATGTGGCCTATACTCAACGGATTTAGAGTAATATAGGGGTTCTCGTACCTGTACGGCACACTTAAAGTTTTGCTGATTAAGCTTTTCCAGATCGAGAATGTACCTTTTGTGAATGGGAAACGCTATAAACTAGACCTACTTTTTCTCTAAGATTAGTAAATATTCGGATTTCATACCATCAGGATTTTTATTCTTGCGAGATTTGAATAATTGTCTGGTTTTAATTCTATCCTCAAAGACGGTATTAAAAATAAAGCCATTTTCCTGAAAATATTCCCCTAATATTCGCCAAGTTTCTACTTCCACTCCATCCACTTTCGGATTACCGACAAAAATGCAAGCTTTCCCAGCTTGTTTTAATTTTCTGGTGGCATTTTCTAAAGCATTGATAGTGTGACAAAAGTAGGAATCAAGAATTTTATGTAAATTCTCTTTCTCTAAACTCGATCTCACTTGATTTAAGGTTTCGGTTTCGATTAATCTGGTAGCCTGTCGGTAGGGAATTTCTAGCTTAGAGATTTTTTGTACTTCTTTTTCTGTATATCCTAACCAATATAAATCTAGTTTTGCTGTTCTGATATATTCTTGCGCTTGCAGATAGGGGGGTGAACTAATTAAACAATCTAACTCTAGATTTTGATCGATCTCAAAATTGGCACTATCTACTCCTCCATAAAAAAGCACCTGATTACAATTATGCCAAGTTACGGTAATATATTGATTAACGCTGGTTAAAGTTTCAAAACTCATCTCTTTAATCGTTCGTTTTAATTCCTCTTGCCAATCTCTTTGTAATAGTTCCTGTATATCTGATTTTTTGTATTTAGATTGAAATAATTTAGGTTTGGTATGTTCTGCATAGGAAAACTGCTTACTAACTTTCACTAAAACCGCTTGAATGATCTGGGAATAAAAATCAGGTTCTAGACTTTTTTGACCGGCCCAAAGTTTCTTTAAAACTGCTAAAATCTCCTCTGGATACCAATAGTTTAAATTTGACCACTGAGGGATAAATTTATCCTTGCTGGCAAAAACTTCTAAGATTTTTTTATCTAACTCTGAGTAACTCAATGGTTCTTGGTGTTCTGTGATCTTAATCGGTATAATATGGTTTAAAAGATAATTCAGGTCAGTTAAAACCGCATTTCTTTGACAAAGTTTCGCCTCTAAACCCACCGTACCTGAACCCGCAAAAGGATCGATAATCCAATCATCCTTTTTACTGTAATTATCAAGGCAAAATCTCACCACTTGGGGAATAAATTTGGCAGGATAATAATAGATGCTGTGGGTTAGATAACTGGTGCTGGTGATTTCTGGCACTAAATCTCGAAAAGAAACTAATCGCGGGGTTCCCTGATTAAATGCTTCTAAATTATTAAAATCGAAAAGTTCTAACTGCATGATTCGGCTATCAATTCTCCCTAGGGTGGATCGGCCAATTAAAATAAAGATTAAAACCGTAGTTGATCAATATTCTAACTTATCGTCCCCCAACCTAACCGACAACTCAGCTTTTTTGCTTTTTACTTTTTACTTAACGTGATATACTGCCAAAGGAAAAAATGACGTTTTAATTAGTCTGCGTGAATAGCCAATCCTCGACAATTATAGAACAGGTTAGAGTCCTTGACCCCCTGACACAAACCGATCGCATTGCCGATGTCTGGATTGAGGAGGGGGTAATTAAAGCGATCGAATCCCAGCTTCCCCCAAGGGAAAATAGTAACTATATTTCTGGTCAAAACTGTATTTTTGCTCCCGGATTAGTCGATCTCTACAGTCATTCCGGGGAACCCGGCCACGAGGACCGAGAAACCCTCGCATCTTTGCTCAAAGCTGCCACGGCCGGAGGCTGCACCCGGTTGGCAATTCTCCCCAATACTCTCCCCCCCCTCGATCACCCCGCACTCATTAGCACATTACAGCAAAAAAGTCAAGGGTTTTTTGACTCAAAATCGACTCGTCTGCATTTTTGGGCAAGTCTTACCCTAGGAAGGGAAGGACAAAAAATGACCGAATTAGCCGATTTAATGCCTGTAGCGGTGGGTTTTACCGATAATCGCAGTCTGGAAGATTTGGGACTGTTGCGGCACTTATTGGAATACCTAAAACCCTTCGGTAAAAATATCGCCCTTTCCCCCGTAAATCAGCAATTAAAGGGTAATGGAGTCATGCGCGAGGGAGAAACCTCGATTCGCTTCGGTTTACCCGGAGATCCTGCTATTTCCGAAACCACTGCTTTAGCCACAATTTTAGAAATCGTCGGCGAAATTAATACACCTGTTCACCTAATGCGAATTTCTACCCGTCGAGGAGTGGAATTAATTCGCGAGGCAAAAATGCGGGGATTGCCGATAACCGCTAGTGTGACGTGGTTGCATCTCCTCTTAAATACAGGATCGATCGCCAGCTATCATCCCAGTTTACACCTCGCTCCACCCTTGGGCAACGAAAGCGATCGCAAGGCGTTAATTGCGGCAATTAAGGAGGGAATTATCGATGCGATCGCGATCGATCATCGTCCCTATACCTACGAAGAAAAAACCGTTTCTTTTGCAGAAGCACCCCCCGGCGCGATCGGGTTAGAATTAGCTTTACCGCTACTCTGGGAAAAATTAGTAATAACCGGGCAATTATCAGCTTTACAATTGTGGCAAGCGCTTAGTCTCAATCCCTGTCATTGTTTACAACAAAAACCGGCATCTCTCACCCCAGGCAATCGAGCAGAAGCAATTCTTTTTCATCCCCAAGCAAGCTGGAAAGTAACGGCAAATAATCTTCAGTCCCTCAGTCATAATACTTTCTGGTTAAATCAAACAATTACGGGAAAAGTGTTAGAAATGTGGAATTTTTAAAGGGTGGTCAATTTCTATCTTGAGACTCTCCTAGTTTTTTGGATAATGATCAGCTAAAATTCTAGAGAGAACTAGAGTAATGACATGGAAAAAGAACTGGTATCAGAAAAGCGCGGTTATCTGCTTCGCACGGTGGCAGAAGCTAAAGAAATTGTCCTTAATTGGTTGCGAGAAATAAATTTAGTTAATGTGATTAAATTAGGTTTACCAGAAGTGGATGACAGATATCATATTTGGCGAGTTCCTTTATGTAATGAACAGAAAAAAAACGTTGGGGAAGTGGTGATCGATGCCTACACCACCGAAATTTTAGCCGATAGGACAACCCGGACTGAAATTATTATCGCTCGTCTGTTAAAACAGGATGAATCTAAATTAGAAAACCGCAAGAAACCCAAAAAAGAATATAAGCTTTCCTCTCTGAGAAATACCATCGGATTTGGTGATTGTGGCGAACTTTTGGAGGAAATGCCAGCAGAAAGTGTTGATTTAATCTTTACCTCACCACCCTATTTTAATGCTCGCCCAGAATATTCAGAATTTGAAGAATACGAAACCTATCTATTGAAGCTGCGACAGATAATCAGAAAATGTCATCGAGTTTTGAGTGAAGGACGTTTTTTTGTCATTAATATTTCTCCCGTGCTGTTGCGTCGTGCTTCGCGTAATCAAGCTTCTAAACGTATTGCTGTCCCCTTTGATTTGCATCGAATTTTTATTGAAGAAGGTTACGATTTTATTGATGATATTATTTGGCTAAAACCAGAGGGAGCAGGGTGGGCAACTGGTAGAGGACGCAGATTTGCCGCCGATCGCAATCCTCTCCAATACAAAACTGTGCCGGTGACTGAATACGTTTTAGTCTATCGTAAACACACGGATTTACTCATCGATTGGCATATTCGCAATCATCCCGATCAAGAAGTAGTAAAAGCCTCAAAAATTGCCGATGGTTATGAACGCACTAATGTCTGGAAAATTAACCCAGTCACCAACTCAAAACATCCCGCCGCTTTTCCTGTAGAATTGGCAGAAAAAGTGATTACCTATTACTCTTTTAAAGGAGACGTGATTTTAGATCCTTTTGCTGGTTCAGGAACCGTGGGATTAGCTGCCGCTTCTTTAGATAGACGTTTTGTTTTATTCGAGAGTAATTTTAATTATATTGAACTGATAAGAAAGCTAATTACTGAAGGCAATCAGACTGATTTAGATTCAATTATTTGGCTTAATTGTCCGCTAGAAAACTAACAATAAGCAAGGTAAACACCATGACAGATGGGAAAAGTCACGCTTATTTTACGGATCTCTTGGATTTGGTGGGTAAAATGTATTTTAAGATACATTCCTCCTAGAGAGGGGGTGGAAGGAACCACAGAGACACAGAGGACACAAAGATCGATCGCTTCTATGCTAAGTTAAGCTGATCACACAGAACCTAGAAGAATCCTAATGTCTTGGCATTCATGACCGACGCAATAGTTGAAGACAGTTTATTTGTGGAATTGGTGCAGTAGATCGCGAAATTCCTGAAAACTAATCTGATTATCGCGACTGGTATCGGCCTGCTGTAACATAGCTTCGATTTCCTTGTCTGTCACCCCCGGTTCGATCGCCCCAATACAAGCTTTTAACTCCTCAAGGCTAATTTGTCCGGAGCCATCACTATCGAATAGCTGGAATCTTTCCAATAAAATTCTTTCCTGTCGATCAAAATCGCTGTCACTACTAAAAGATAGACGATCGAAGACCTGAAAAGCGCGGGCGATATTCTGCCATAATTGATCGGCCAGAGGACGATGGAGAATCGTTTCCTCCTCCTGACTGGTAACTCTGTACTGGCGACGCAAAGACTCGACAGTTTCGGTTTGTGCGGCTGGCAATTCCGTCAATAAATGCTCGATCGCCTCCCTGGAACTCTTACCGGTTAACACTTCCAGCAATTCCGATCCCACCTGGCGATCGGGGTCTTTTTTCCAAGTCACTAACAAACTTTCTAACAAAGCATCGCGATAACTCTGCAAACGCAACCAATCCTCGCGACTATACTGCTTTTCCGGATCGAGAAGTTCGGCCGATTCCACACCCAACTCCGTTAGAATTGCTTGATGTTCTGCCTCGGTAATCGTCAACTCTAAGCGCATTTGTTGCAGGATTTCGAGGCTGTGGCCGAAGTCAGTATATCCCTCCTCCAAAGCCTCTTTTAACACGGCTTTATAGGCTTTTAAACGCTTCTGGTGGGTGAAATCCGGCAGTATCTTGGCTAATACATACACCTCATCCGCGTCCAAAGTTTCCAGCGATCGCCCATCGAGATATTTAGCCGTATCGAGACCCAGTTTACCCAACTGTTTACGCAATCTTCCCGCTAGTCCTTCCCGTTGGTAACGACTGGGATCCCGCATCCAAGTGCGATATAACCATAAGCTACTCAAAACCGCCAGTAAAATACTAGCGAAATAATGCCAAAATTTTGGCAAAAGATTAATAAAAGGACGACCACCGAAAATAAAGAAGAAATTGAAAATCAGAAAAGTTCCCACAGTAAAGACTCGATGACGGATAATTTCCGTAGTTAAAGGCGACTTTTGGCGGATTCTATAGACTTTGTAAGCATTTTCAACTTTTTTACCGAGAAAGTAACCCAAAAAAGTGCAGATTGCCAAAGTTAAGGGAACAGCTACCAGCTTCGGAATCGGAATCTGATTACCCGCAAGATAAAAACCCGGTTTAAAGAGGGATTCTAGCTGATTTTCGTCGTGCGCCCAAGCTCCGGAGAAATAATAGTCCCAATTGCCAGCATAGAGATAATAATAGATAAAATAGCCAAAAACTAAGCCAAAATAACCGTAATAAAGCCATCGGCGATCGCTCTTAGTAATCCCATCCCAATAGGATCTTTCCGCATCGATATCGATACAGGGACTCTGACAGGCAACACAGGCACTTTGTTCGCTACCATCTTCATGGACAATACGACACATAGATTGGGTAATCCCACCGCGACTGTCTTCGTGAGCGGTACTATTGAGTAAACCCCTAGGTTCACCGTAAATTCTTTGAACTGGACTCATGGGACAGAAATAGTTGCACCAAGATTTGCCCCCATACCAATAACCAACAAAGATCGCCGCTAGAATAGTAAAGATTAACAAGCTACCCAAGACTAAGCGATCGGAATTATAAAAGAGAATCCGTCCGCATAAACCCAAAAATAACAGACTGAATTGTAGATAGAGATAATTCCGAGCTAACCACGAGTTTTTCGGCACTTTATAGATTTCAGAGCGGACTTTTCCCGATTTATCGGTCTGTTTTTTCTGACGCTGTTTACCCAAAGCGCGTGGTATTTGAGAAAGAAAGGATAAAGGACAGATACGCCGCCAGAGTTCGTGACCGAATACTAATAAGAGCAAAATGCCACTAGGAACCACTATTCCCCAAAAAATCGGCGCACCTAACTGATAGGAGGATTGGGGTAGGCAAACTCCCTGGACTTTAATGCACACATCGGGATCAACTCTCAGGGGACTAGAAAAATTATTAGGATCGGTTAATTTTGCCGAAATCGGGTCAAAAAACAGAGAAAATATCAGAATTAACCAAGCGATGGTCAGAACCCATCGCAGATAGTGCATCGAGCGTTCGGGAATTTGTGCAAACATAAATCTGAGTCAAGTCGTTTTGCTAAATTAGTATCCAAGTTTCCAATCGATCATTCGGGAATTTGTGCAAGCATAAACCCACATTCCACACCCTAAGTGTGACAACGTCTTTTTTCATAATTAGCGGTCTCCACACCCCCCCTAGCGGCCACCGAGAAAACCTTCGCCAGCTAAGTATTTTTACTCAAGTCTCTGGAGGGGGACAGCTTATGTGACAGTTGAGGGTGCGGAATGTGGGCTACAAATAGGAAGATTTTATGCTCACAATAGCGATAATCTAAGCTGTCATATTTCCCATCTCCTAAAACTACTGAAGCTAGAGTTCAACCCCAGGGAGCAGGAATAAATTTAATCGCATTATTTGACCTAAAAAAAGAGGGTTTGTAGGCAGGCACGGATTCCCATTCTATATATTAAGTATCTGTCAAGGGCGGGGATTTGTCAAGGGTTTTTTTGAGGAAATCTGCCGGAATTTGGCCGGTAGGATAAGAGATTGTTTCACCTTTGCCTGTGAGCTACAATAAGCAGATGAGCAAGAGGATAGGATTACAGGAGTTTTAACAATGCGGTTACTACGGGTTCAGGTTCCTGACTTTCGAGTGTTAAAGAATATTGATATTAGTTTCGAGAAAGACTTTTTTCCTCAGATATTCCCTATCGGTAGTCAAAATGGCGGTGGCAAAAGTACCCTTCTACAATTAATTTTTATCCTGCTTCATTGTTCTGGTGATCCACAAAAGATAGAATATGTGGTAAATGTACTCCATCGATGTCAACTAGAAGATGAGTTAGACCAGAAAACCCTAGCTATGTTTGAAATTCTAACCGACAATCGGGAAGAAGTGAAACTAGATTTTTTTATTTGCAGAGATGCTTATATAAAAGACTTGGTATCTAATCTTGACGGTCAATTAGTATATCATTTTGGGGATGTTTATATAAAAGGCTGTGTATCTGATCTTGATGGTCAATTAATATATCTTTGTCGAGCCAATAACCAGAAGAATCAAGAGATATTTTTGTTGTGTAAATTTAGCCAAGCACCCCAAGAAGAATGTCAATTATTCATGAAAGAATTATCCTCAAAAATATTTTTAGCTGCACCTTCAACGCAAGTTTTTATCTTTTTACCCAAAGCTACTAACAAGAGTCTTTTTCAGATAAATCAAGGGAATCCAGACTCTAGTAACTATTATTTAGCCATGGCAGATATTAAAAAGAAACTTAGCAACTTATTTACCTACGATTTTCTGCCAGTTGAGCTATTAATTAATTACTTTATCATGGCTCGTGATCAAGATTTTGCTCAAGCTATAGAAACGGGTGAATATGGAAATAACTATCAACTAAAACGGCAAAACTTAAATTCAATTTTATCGGATAAAGAAATTAATTTAGATAAAGATATATCGGGGATTACCTTTAAATTCAAAGGAGACACAAACGGAGAAGAATTATATCCAGAGGATTTGAGTCATGGGGAACTGAAGCGATTAAGTATCTATCTGTGGCTAAAGTATCGTAGGATAAAAGATGCGATTGTATTGATGGATGAAATTGAGATTGCTCTCCATCCCGACTGGCAATATAAAATTATTGAGGACTTGCAGGAATGGGAACCTAGCAATCAATATATCTTAGCCACTCATTCCTATGAACTCTGTCAAGCTTTAACTCCCGCTCATGTTAAAGAGATAGAACCGAAACTATTTAAATAAAGATTGAGAAACTAACCCATGAGTCTTAGAGAAACAGAACTTTTAGAACATTGTCAATTTATTCTGGCAAACCGTCAAATTCGTAATAAATTTGTCATCCTCTGTGAAGGGGAAATCAAAAAAACTGCCAGCAGGTTATCTCCCCAATCCTATCGAGCTATGGAAGATTTTCCCGATGCTAATTTTTATAAAGCTTGTGTTCCTAGGGATTGGAGACAAAAGATACCGACTTTTTTTAACTGTGGTGATAGAAATGATGTTTTAAATACTTACTTTCATCTTTTGCGTTTGCATGAACAGAACCTAGAAGCTTCTTATTTAAATCCCCAGCAACTGTTCGCTATCGTCGATTTGGACTTACAAAATAAAAGTTTAGATGATTCCTACCCATTTAAGGATTTAGAGGAAATTTTTGAGGACTTATATGAAAAATCACTGATTAAAGTCAATCAGGTTGGACAGCATAGAATCTGGGTAACGGGATTGATTCATAAAGAGTCCTATTTTATTTTTCCTGATATTCAATCAATTCTTAGCGAACATTCGGCTGTTTATCGAGATTCCGCTGCTAGACTAGAAAAGATTTATCTTGATATGGCAGATAAAATTAAGGATGATGCCGATTTAAAAAATAATTTTTCCAGAGTTAAAGGGAGAATCTCTCATTGTCAAAACCTAGAGCTATCGGAAGTGGAGAAATTACAGCTATCTTGGCAAAAACAATATCAAGTTAGCCACGACAATAGCCAGTCGGAATTAGTGCTGGCTCTGTTGACTATCAAAAAAGCGAAGCAATATTGGTTACAAGTTGAACCTCCAGAGGACTGTACATCACCCCCAGAAAGATATAGAGAACAACTGGCATTACAAATAGGAAGATTCTATTCCGACAATAGCGATAATCCCAGCTGCCATATTTCCCATCTCCTAAAACTGCTGAAGCTAGAATTAAACCCCAGGGAGCAGGAATAAATCTAATCGCATTATTTAACCTGAAAAAAGAGGGGTCGCAGGCAGGCACAGATTTCCATTCTATATATAATTATCTGTCGAGTGCCGGGATTTGTCAAGGTTTTTTTGAGGAAATCTGCTGGAATTTCAGGGGAGAAAATCGGAATCGAGAATTTGTTCGGGACTATAGGGGCAGCTTTCGGCAAAGATAGCGGCCGGTAATTGGCTTTTTTGTCGGACTCGCTTCACTGCTTTGGGGTAAATAACGGCGATTCTGGTTAAAAAATAGTTATAAAGGGTTTTTGACTCCAATAAAAGTTCTAATTCCACCCGAAAGTTACCGATTTCGTCCTGCCATCCCCTCGCACATCTTTCTCGTTCCTCCGGCCAGTATTGGTAGAGAAGCAGATGAATGAGTAATTGTAGGAGATAACTATCTACTTTATGTCTCTGTTCATTCCCCAAAGCTTCGATTTCTTCCCTGAGATGTTCCCAATCTAATAAATCTGTCTGTCTTTGTCGCAGTTGTTTGGCCGTTTCTTCTAACCAAGCAAGATAGTCTTGTTCGTATAAGTCTTTAGTTGTCATCCCCTGTCTTCTTTATTCCTTGCGCTTATTTGACCTGAAAAAAGGGGGTCTGTAGGCAGGCACGGATTCCCATTGTACATATAAGTATATGTCAAGTTTCGGGATTTGTCAAGGGTTTTTTGGGGAAAAATCTGTCGGAATTTGGCCGGTAGGATAAGAGATTGTTTCACTTTTGCCTGTGAGCTACAATAAGCAGATGAGCAAGAGGACAGGATTACAGGAGTTTTGACAATGGGGTTACTACGGGTTCAGATTCCTGATTTTCGAGTGTTAAAGAATATTGATATTAGTTTCGAGAAAGACTTTTTTCCTCAGATATTCCCTATCGGTAGTTTGGTAGGTTGGGTTTCGTGCCTCAACCCAACGCCAGTTGCATAAACACCAATCCAATAAATGTTATCCTAACTTGATGCAATACCGTAGAGCAAAAACACCTAGAGCCACTTATTTTTTACAGTTGTGACATACAATCGTCACAGAATTTTGTGTGAACCTGAAAATGTGGATTTACTACGAAATACTTTTAAATATGTTATGGGACAACATCATTTTAAGATTGATGCTATTGTCATTTTACCAGAACCCATTCATGCTCTTTGGACATGGTCTGAAACGGATGCAGATTTTTCAACTGGTTGGCGATTAATTAAAAGTTATTTTAGCCGTCAATGTCATTCTCAATATCAGGGTAAAATTTCAACATCTCGACAACATAAAGGAAAAAAGGCTATTTGGCAACGTCGCTTTTGGGAGCATCAAGTTCGAGATGGTCGAGATTTTGTTAATCATCTCGAATACTGTGCATCATGGATTAGTAAACGCTCCGAAAGATTGGCAATATTCCAGTTTTCACCGCTATATTGTTATGGAATAAAATGTAGAAGTGAAACCCCAAAAATTAAGGTAAGAAATAAAAGCAATGTTGGGTTTCCTTACCTCAACCCAACCTACAAGATCAGCGTTGCCGAAGGCACTGCGAAGCAGATCGCACTTTCAAGCTAAAATGATCGCGGTTTTCAAGTTTAATCAACAAGATGACGGCGATCGCATTATTTTTTTAGATATTTTGAGAAGAGGCCGTTCTCTCAGCAAAAAAATAGATTAAAATGAGTGTGTCAGCCTGATTAACAAAATGAGTTATGCCAACACCGACTATCATCGAAACGGGTTTGCGCGAAGTTATAGCAGAAATGAATCAGAAGCTAGATACAATTTCTAAAGATGTGAATCAAGTACAGATTCGATTGGCTACTGTAGAAACCAAAGTTGATAATGTAGAGAAACGATTGGATTCAATGGATAAGCGATTCGATAAAATGGAATTACAGATAGAAAAGGTAGACAGCAATCAGGGCAAGCAGGTTTGGGCTTTGATTGGGGTTTTGTTTACGGCGGTAGTGGCAACGTCTATCCGTTTTGTTTTAACAGCTTTACCCTAGATTTCAAAAGAAAACCTGATCGCGTTTTTAAGATTTAATCAACAAGAAAACAGCGATCACCTTTATCTCAAGTCATCTTCGGTCAGATCAGCATCTTTCAAAATACTCTTAAGAGTACCAATTGGTAAATCTTTATTGCCATGAACAGGAACGGATAAAATAACTTTCATTCCCTGTTTTGTATAAATATGATGACTACTACTAATGCGTTTTAACTGCCAACCATAACGTTCAATAATTTTACAAAGGGCTTTGCCAGAAACAGATTTCATAATGATAATTCGACTAGCTCTTTTTCTGCTTCAATTTCTGTTTCTTGACTTGCAACTTCAAGCCATCCTTGAACTGCATCTTGCAACATTTCTAATAATTGTTCGTAGCTTTCTCCCCAGGTATGACAGCCTGGCAATGCCGGTACGGAACCGCACCAAATACCATCTTCTTGCCAGATTAGAGCTTTAATTTTCATGTTACTTTCAAAATATTTGCCTAGTTTTACTATGATAATAGAAAAATACGATATGTGATCGTCATTCCCACATCACCCAAAAATGATCGCCTCTCCTCATCCAAATCGCCATTCCCCAAAAATTGACTCTCCAAAAACGATCGCCCCTCCCCATCATCAAAAAATGATCGCCCCTACTCATTGTCAAAAAGCGATCGCCATTCCCCAAAAATTGCTCCTCCCAAAAACCATCGCCCCTCCCCATCATCAAAAAATGATCGCACTACAAGATCAGCTACTAGCTCGGCGATCGCATTAATAAAAATCCAAAAAATCAGATAATTACGCTGAATAACAATCAATTTGGCGCGTTACATTTCATTAACGCACCCTACAAGATCAGCGATCGCACTGACAAAGAATAACGGCTTGAATAGATTGTGCTGAGGTTGGCAATTTATCAGACTCCTTATTCTAACAAAAATTATAACTCAATAAACCTACGAAGCGGCGATCGCATTAATAAACATCCCAAAAATCAGATAATTACGCTGAATAACAATCAATTTGGCGCGTTACATTTCATTAACGCACCCTACAAGATCAGCGATCGCACTAAATGATTAGTTAGTGATCGCACTTTATGGTATTGAGACAGGACTTACGATAAAGCACTAGATATAGCGCGTCTGCGTAAGCCCTCTTTTGTCCAGGCTGAGAGTGTAGTCGCTGATCTTAGTAGTACTACAAATCGGCGATCAAGAAATATTCGGTATAGGGCTATTTCAACAACTCAATTTCCCCTGGTCGCCAAGTCTTATCAAACCAAGGCTCAAGCGGGCCATAGAGCCGAAGAATCGTATTCCAACCCGTGTCCGGATTTGTCTGCACCCAATTATTCTCCTTATGATTAAAAGCAAAAAAGCGCGTTAAGTAACTATTTTTTAAGTCAAGACGGCAATTAGCGATCGCACCTCCTGATCAAAAAGCGATCACACCATGAGAAGAAAACCTGATCGCACTAAAGTCCAAAATAATCGCAAATCAGATAATTATTGTTAAGAAAACAATTTGGTACGTTACATTTCATTAGCGTACCCTACAGGATCACCGACTATACTAACCGGTTGCTTGTCGAGAGCAATTTCAAATAAAAATTCAGGGGCAAAGTCTGCTCCGTTTGGCCATTCTATTGTCCGACTATTGACATATACTTTTTGAAATAAACTTTGATCTTTTAAGGGTTCAAAGATTTCTCCATACAATTCTTGTTCTAAATCTACAATCCCTTCTATTCCATTATTAAAGGTTAGCTTTAATTGATACTTATCCAGATATTCCACACAGATAACATGAAGAAATAGCTCCTTTTTAGGGAAGGGGATCGATTCTGTTAAGAGGTTTTCTTTGACGCGCATTTTCCCAGTTCTCCAATAGTTCAGATTGGTGTAGATCAAGCCACTCCCATATTAGATTTAGTCCTCTTTTGGGCATTTGACCACAAACTTCACCTGTGTGAATCATTATAACCGCTTCATAATCTTGATACTCGGCATGGATATGAGGCGGATTGTGATCGTTATAGTTCATGGTGATTTTTATTCCATAGAAGCTTGATAGAGTGGGCATGAGTAAGAATAGTAATCAAGGTTGCTTTCTAAAAGTTTGCCCCCTATTGTAAGCGATCGCCCCTCCTTCTCAAAAAACGATCGCCTCTTCCCATCCCCAAAAAGCGATCACACGATGAAAAGAGATTAATTTGTCTAAAAATTTGCTAGACTAGCGGCAATAACGGCTTATTTTAAAGGTGGTAAGTAAATGTGGTGGCAAAGTTCTCGATTAGACCGTATTGAAGCCAATATGGAGCGTATTGATGGAAGAATAGAACGTCTGGCGGAAATCAGTGAAGCAACAAATCGGCGTATTGATCGGTTTGTGGAGGCTACTGCTCAACAAATGGAAGACTCTAAGGCCCGTATTGACCAACTGCAAAAAGGGATGGAACAGCTTCAGCGTGCAGTTGGCTATTTTTTAAGTCAAGACGGCAATTAGCGATCGCAATTCCCCCAAAAATTGCTCTATACAGTGCTTAATGCTTTGATTTTCGCTATCTCTGTTTCTAAGTTGGGAAGTTTTTGATTATATTTTTGGGCTGTTTCTAACCATAAATCTTTTATCATCAGTAATTCTTGTAGGGTTTCTTCTAAGGTTTCACCCTGAGCCAAACAGCCGGATAGTGCTGGAATTTCAGCAACAAAACCGCCTTCTTCACAGGGATAAATAATAATTGGATAATTCATCTTTAGTTGTCTCCGATAATTTCAAGGACTCGACGAATATAAACAGATTTTACTTTTTTATTATGAACAGGTATGACCAAAATAATATCATTTCTTTTAAAAATGTGATGGCTACCTGTAATTCGATCAAGGAAAAACCCTTCTAATTCTAGCAGTTTACAAATATCGTTGAATCTTGCGTTATTAGGACTATTCTTGAAAGGAGAAAACTTTTAACAATACACTTGTTCTAGCATAGCAGCAGTGAGAGATTTTTGGCCGTGATAATAGAGACGACGATTGAGACAACCGATCGATTTAACATAGGTAGATAGGGTTCCCAGATCATGGGAAATAATTAAAATAGTCATCCACTCATTCAATTCTTGCAACAGGGAAAAAATACTAGCACGCATTTGGGGATCGACACTGGCAGTGGGTTCATCTAAAATCAAGAGACGGGGTTCTACTGCTAAAGCGCGAGCGATATAAACCCGTTGGCGCTGTCCTCCCGAAAGTTCAGTAATCGACCTTTTTTTCAACGCTAACATTCCCACACTATCTAAAGCTTTATCTACCCTTACCTCATCTTTTTTGCTATAGCCTTGCCAGAGTTTTTTGCTGCTCAATCTCCCCATTTTTACCACCTCACCCACAGTAATGGGAAATGAGCGATCGCATTCAACAAACTGCGGCACATAACCGACTAATTCCCGACCTTTTTCGACACTTTGCCCCAAAATACTGACTTCTCCCCGCCAAGGTTTCATTAATCCTAGTAAAACCTTAAGCAGGGTAGTTTTTCCCCCTCCATTCGGCCCGATAATTCCCAGAAAATCCAATTCTTGAATGGTTAAATTAATATCTTCGAGGATGGGTTCCTGTTCGTAGCCGGCCCAGAGATTATTAATGGTAATGATCGTTGACATATACAAACAATTACTGATTTAAAACTGTGGCCATTTTTTGGGAAACTTGTCGCAGGTTTTCACTCCAATTTTCAGCAAAGGCACTAATAGGGATTACCTGTCCCCCAATTTCCCTCGCAATAGTTTCGACACTTTTTTGGCTAAATTCTGGTTGAGTAAAAATAACTTTTATATTCTCTTTTTTTGCCTGTTGGATTAGTTGACTTAACTGGGCAGCACTGGGTTCATTGCCGTCGATTTTGATCGCAATCATCTCTAAACCGTAATCTTGAGCAAAATAGCCCCATTCGGGATGAAATACCAGAAATTTTTTGTTTTTAACCCCTGCCAAGTTTTGCCAAATTTCTTGATCTAATGCGTCTAACTCCTGACGGAATTTTTCCAAGTTAGCCCGATAGATAGCTTCCTGACCCGGATCGAGTTGTGCTAGGGTTTGATAAATAGTCTCTGCTTGTGCTTTGACTCGTTTTGGGGATAACCAAATATGGGGATCTAGGGTGTTTTTTCTGGCTTGATGTTTTTCTTCCTTGCTGTGATTATGTTCTGCTGTCAAAGGGATTTTATCTACTCCTTGACTGGTATCGACGATTAACATCTGTTGGTTAACAATATTTAAGCGATCTTTCCAAGCATCTTCTAAGGATACACCGATTTTAAAGTAGGCTTGCGATCGGGCTGTGGTTTTTAATTGTTCGGGTTTTGGTTCATCTGATTATGATTCTCATCTTATCACAGTCGATGAGAATCGTTATCATTCTGAAAATATCTCGGTATAGATGTACTGATTATTCTGGAGCGATCGTGACTAAGGTATCACCTGATCAATTTTTGGCTCTCTTGGATTTGCTGGATAAAATGTATTCTAAGATACAGTGCTGCTGGCAAGGGAGTGGGAAGAACCACAAAGACACAAAGAAAGAAAAAGAAAGCCAATTTTTTCTCTTGCCAACCAACGCTTGACATGATATTATATAGATGATGGAAAATCTGTGCGCCTGCGACCCCCTTCGGGTGAAGTTAAATAAAGCCCAAAAAAATTAACCCCAAAAAGTAGTGGGTGAACTGAAAACTCACATCTGATAACTGATACTCGTTAAGACTGCACTGGAGTTGGGAGCAGGGAGAGGAAACCTGAGCATTTGTACTAAAACTCCCAAGAGACAGTTTAAATTCAGGAGAGCTTAACTAAAAAATGACTTTTGCCTCCGTTATTCGCAACATTGAAAAATCGCCCCTAACTGCCGAACTTATCCAAAAACTGGAGAAAAACGGCAATTTAACCCTAACTGGCCTTGCCCGATTACCGAAAGGATTAATAAGCACAGCTTTCGCCCGTTGTCAAGGGAAAAATCTGGTAATTATCTGTGCCAATCTAGAAGAAGCGGCACGTTGGGCAACACAATTAGAAGCGATGACGTGGAAAGGTGTTTTCTTTTATCCCACCTCGGAAGCTTGCCCCTACGAGACATTTAATCGGGAATCCGAGATGATTTGGGGACAGATGCAGGTATTATCGGCAATCAGTCATCAAGATGCCGGAATTGCGATCGTTACCACCGAAAAGGCCCTGCAGCCCCATTTACCCCCTAGGGAGGTTTTCGAGCAATATAGCGATAATTTTGCAGTAGGAAGGGTTATAGAAGCCAAAAACCTCGATCTAACCCTAGCTAGATTAGGATATGAACGGGTTTCACTGGTAGAAACCGAAGGGCAATGGAGTCGTCGCGGCGATATCGTTGATATTTTCCCAGTTTCGGCCGAATTACCGGTCAGGTTAGAATTTTTCGGCGATGAATTGGAAAAATTGCGAGAATTTGACCCTGCCACCCAAAGATCCCTCGATTCTATCCCCAATCTGCTTCTTACTCCCACTAGCTTTGCGGAGATCATTGCCCCTTCTCTTCCCCCCACAGTGGCCGATTATCTGGGGGCCGAAGATCGAGAAAAATTAGCTAATGGTATTTATCCAGAGGGAATTGAGCGATTTTTAGGCTTGGCCTTCCCTCAACCTGCCTCTTTATTGGATTATCTCCCTGAAAATACTCTGATTGCCTTTGATGAATTGGAAAGCTGTCAAGCTAGAAGCGATCGCTGGATAGAATATATTGGAGAACGCTGGCAAGAGATAGAACCAGCTTTACCGCAAATTCACCGTTCTTTTGGCGAATCTTTGCAAATATCGGTCAAGTTTCCCCATCTCTACCTCTCGGAAATAGACGATCACCTCTCCGAAAATCGCCTTAATCTCTCCAGTCGTCCAATTCCCACCAATCCGGGGCAATTCGCCAAACTAGCGGAAATTTTACGGGGAAAAAGAGAGATTTATAGCGGTATTAAACTAAATAAGTACGCCACATGGTTAATATCGGCCCAACCCTCCCGCACAGTCGCGTTATTACAGGAACACGACTGTCCGGCCCAATTTATCCCCAATCCCCTCGATTTTGGGGCGATCGAGCGCTTAATCATTCAAAACACCGCTACAGCCCTAAAATACTCAGGATTAGCTGAATTAGAAGGTTTTATCCTCCCCACCTATCGCATAGTCGTCGTTAGCGATCGAGAGTTCTTCGGACAACATCTTTTCAATACTGCTGGTTACGTCCGCAAACGTCGGCAAGCGGCCTCGGTACAGGTGGATGTGAATAAACTCCGTCCCCTCGATTTTGTAGTACATAAACACCATGGCATCGGACAGTTTATCAAACTAGAAAAGCAGGAAAGCACAATTAGCGGAGTAGTGCAAGGTCGAGATTATCTAGTTATTAAGTATGCCGATGGATTATTGCGGGTTCCTGCCGATTCTCTTGATAATCTCTCCCGTTATCGTCATACAGGTAGTCAAGCACCCGAATTACATAACATCTCGGGCAAAGCGTGGGAAGCGACGAAAGCTCGCGTTAGGAAGTCGGTTAAGAAGTTAGCGGTTGATTTAATCAATATTTACGCCCAACGCGCCCAAAAATCGGGTTTTGCCTATCCTATGGATAATCCCTGGCAGCGGGAGTTAGAGGATTCTTTTCCCTACCAACCCACTGCGGATCAACTGAAAGCGATACAGGATGTGAAACGGGATTTAGAAAGCGATCGCCCGATGGATCGCTTAGTCTGTGGGGATGTGGGTTTTGGTAAGACAGAAGTGGCCATTCGTGCTATTTTTAAAGCTGTCACCACGGGTCATAAACAGGTGGCTTTATTAGCACCAACAACGATTTTAACCCAACAACATTATCACACCCTAAAGGAGCGTTTTGCTCCCTATCCCATTAATGTGGGTTTATTAAATCGTTTTCGCACCAATTCCGAGAAAAAAGATATCGTCCAGCGCTTGAAAACGGGGGAATTGGATATAGTGGTGGGGACGCAGTTGTTATTGAGTAAAGCGGTGGAGTTTAAAGATTTAGGGTTATTGGTAATTGATGAAGAACAGCGTTTTGGGGTCAATCAAAAGGAAAAAATTAAGGCTTTTAAAAGTAATATTGATGTATTAACTTTGAGTGCGACACCGATTCCCCGGACTCTTTATATGTCCCTTTCTGGGGTGCGAGAAATGAGTTTAATTACCACACCTCCCCCCTCTCGTCGTCCCATCCAAACCCACCTTTCTAGTTATAATTCTGATGTGATTAGAACGGCAATTCGCAATGAATTGGATCGGGGGGGACAGATTTTTTATGTAGTACCCAGAATCGAGGGAATTGAAGAAAAAGCGGCAGCCATTCAAGGGATGATTCCGGGTGCTAGAATTTCCATTGGTCACGGTCGTATGGATGAGTCTGAATTAGAGACCACCATGTTAGCATTTAATAATGGGGAAGCGGATATCTTAGTTTGTACGACTATTGTGGAGTCCGGGTTAGATATTCCCAGAGTTAACACGATTATCATTGAAGATGCCCAAAAATTCGGGTTAGCGCAACTCTATCAACTGCGAGGACGGGTGGGGCGATCGGGAGTACAAGCGCACGCTTGGTTACTTTATCCAGCTAAGGGAGAACTAACAGAAACCGCTCGGGAAAGATTAAGGGCAATTCAAGAATTTACCCAGTTAGGATCGGGGTATCAATTAGCGACTAGGGATCTGGAAATTCGCGGCGCTGGTAACTTATTGGGTGCGGAACAATCGGGACAAATGGAAGCGATCGGTTTTGATCTATATATGGAAATGTTACAGGAAGCTTTGCGGGAAATTCAAGGTCAAGAAATCCCGCAAGTGGAGGACACCCAAATCGATCTGAAATTGACGGCATTTATTCCTAATGATTATATATCCGATCCAGAACAGAAAATGGATGTCTATCGGGCGATCGCTACTGCCAATTCTCAGAAAGCTTTAGGAGAAATTGCTGCGGATTTAGTGGATAGATACGGGGCAATTCCTTCCCCAGTGGCACAATTATTTAAGGTAATCGAGTTAAAACATCTGGCTAAATCCCTCGGTTTTTCCCGCATTAAACCCGATGGAAAACAGCATATTATCCTAGAAACTCCCATGGAAGAACCAGCATGGAAATTATTACAAGAACACCTACCCCAACATATACAATCACGCTTTGTTTATAGTCCCAAACAGGTGACAGTTAGGGGTTTAGGAGTGGTAAAACCGCAACAGCAGTTAGATAGTTTATTGGAGTGGTTAGCTAAGTGTAAAGATGGTTTACCGAGGAGGAATTAGGCTAAATCCTGTTTAAAAAGTATAGGAGACTGGGAATTATCAATTATGAAGTGGAGAGCAGATAATCACTAAAAGTAATCTCCTGTCTCAACCGGGGTTATAATTAAATTAAAAATGGATTTTGGATTCGATCCCCCCTTGATAACGGGGATATCTGATAATTTTTAACGCCTACCTACTCATGAGGTGCTTTGGGGACGGAGAGAGAGGGATTCGAACCCTCGTTAAAGTTACCCCTAAACAGCATTTCCAGTGCTGCGCCTTCAACCGCTCGGCCATCTCTCCAATTTAGGTCACGATCATCCATCCTACAGCAAATGCTGCCGATCTGTCAAATTATTTTTCTTTTTCCGACGATGACCGATCAGGTTACACTTCATCTGGCCGGGAAACCCTGTCAGTTAAGCATACTCTAGATATTGATTTAAGATTGCGGCTGTAGCTAGACCGGTTTTTTGCCAACTAAACTCATTAGCTCGTTTTTTGCCTAGATAACTTAATTTTGACTGTAATTGTCGATCTTGAGCAATAATTTTCAGGGCATCAGCTATGGACTCAACTTGATAGGGATCGATTAAAATTGCCGCTGTTGCCGTGACTTCGGGCAAAGATGACAAATTTGAGGTGATGACGGGTGTACCGCAGGCCATAGCCTCTAAAACGGGCAATCCGAAGCCTTCCCAGAGACTGGGGAAGACTAAAGCAGTGGCTTGACTGATTACTTTGGGCAGCTCATCGTAGGGTATATAATCGAGAAATTTAATGCGATCGCTAACTGCCAATTCTCGCGCTTGTTGTTGTAAATTGGGGGTATAACGGCGATCAAAGCTGCCGGCAATCCAAAGATGATAATCGCTTAAATTTGGGGGCAGTTGGGCAAAAGCGGCGATTAAACGCGGTAAATTTTTATAGGGATTGGGACGACCGAGATAGAGAAAATAGGGATGCTCTGGCTTATTATCTTCCATAGGGCGAAAGTGATGATGATCATAGGCTAGGGGAATAGAAGTAATTTTATCGGCGGGAATTTGATAATATTCAGTGATATCTTTGGCCGTTGCCTGAGAGTTACAGATGATATGTTTTGCCTGTTGTAATACCTGCGGCACATAATAACGGAAATAGTGGGTTAAGGGGGAAGTAAAACTGGGAAACCGCAGGGGAATTAAATCGTGAACCATGACGACAAAGCGACCGGGGGAATTTATCGGCGCTTCCGGGAGGGGAGAAAAGAGTAAATTGGCGTTTAATTGTCGGTAAATTGACGGTAATTGCCACTGAGTCCAGAGTAAGCGTTTTAAATGACCTTTCGCTCCTCGATCGGGACCGAGACCCTTGGGGATAGAATAACAGTTAAAGTCGGGATAACTATTAGCTGTTAGTAGGGTGGGTTCTAAATTTTTTAGGTAAGGTAAGAGGTTAAGAATGTAGGTACTGATTCCTGTGGGTTGGGGAAAAAGTACCGAGAGATTAATTAATAGGTTATGCTTTGTATTCACTAATTACCCTGTTGATATTTGCTGAGAATTTCTGAGATATATTGGTAGCCTTCCAGTCCAATAGATTTAATCAGGGAGGAACGTTCCTGACTGAAATTCTGCTCAAAAGCTGCGATATTTTTGCCGCGAATAACCATTAATAAACTAGCAGCTTGTCGCCATTCCACTGCACCGATTTCGTGTAGCCAATACATTCCTAGAGAACCCATATAAATTGCCTGTTCAAAATTCTTGTCTTGATAGTAAGCTTCCCCTAAATAAGTTAGTAATAAACCTTGCAGATATACATCTCCGTAGTATTTGGCCGATTCTAATCCTTGCAGGAGAATATTAATCGCATCTTGGGTTCTTTCGAGGACAAGATAGGCTAAACCTAAACTGCTACAACAAAGGGATTTACTCTGCCAATCTTGGAGACTTTCCGCTAACTTTAATCCCTGCTGTAAATACTCGATCGAACTTTGATAAATTTCGGGATCATATCTCTCTAACTGTTGCGCTTCCTGTACCTGACTATAACCCAAATTAGCCAAAGCGTTAGCCTGTCCTAAACTATTACCCTGTTGACGACTTAAAATTAAAGCTCTCTGACTTAAATTAATCGCTTCTGCATAGTTTTTCTGGATAGCATTGAGACGGGATAAATGGTTTAAATTAGCTATTTCACAAGCAGAGTCCTGTTGTTGACGAGCAATTTCTAAAGCTTGTTGATGACATTCTCTGGCCTGTGGATATTGGCCGCGAATGCGATTAGAATAGGCAATTAAAGTTAAAATTCTCGCCTTTTCTCCCGTGCCTTCCACATAACGCAGAGGAATTGATAAATAATCTAAGGCCTCCTTGAGATAGCTGCCAGAAAAGGAGGCGAAAATTCCTCCATATAAAGGAAAATAGTCCCGTTGAGCAAAGGTTCTCAGAATTTGTAAAGCCATCTGAAAACAGCCGCGACTATAGAGGGAATTTTTACTAACTTGCTCGAAACTATTGGTTAACAGCGACCAAATTAAAGCAAAGGTGAGAAAGGTAGAAATGGATAATTTGGCTCCCAGTTTTTCGCTATAGATACGCTGATCAAAAAAGTTAATTAGTCCCCTTTGGATATATTGAAAAACAATAGCAGTTTCTACCCAATCGGTTAAAGTTAAATCCTGAGTAAGAGAATCAAAAGCTTGTTGATTAGCTAAACTTTCTAAGACTCGTTTTAACCAAGAGGGATTAACTTTACTTGCCCAAATTTGCCAGGGTGTCCCTCGCTCATTATCATTAGTAAAACCAAGATGGCGATTTTGTTTGTAGAGCCAACTGGTGAGATCATTCGATAAATTTGACCAAGTATTTAACCCCAGATTAATCCCCGTGGCAATTTGCCATAAATCCGCTTCTCCTCGCTGGTGAGAAACTGTCTGTAAATTCTTGGCTAACTGTTGTAATTGTTCTAGGGTTAAAGCATTATTTTGATTGGGATCGATTAAATTCACTAACGTCAGTAAACGATCCTCTCGATCGATTTTCACCAGATTATCGATCGTCGCTGCAGTGAGAGAATTTTGCTGATTGGTTTTTTGATATTTTTCCCATTCACCTTCGATCGTTTCCAGGGCCCGCAAAACCCTAGTCGCTTTAATTTTTGTTTCTAACTGTGAGCGAGTAATGATGATTTTTTCAGTTAAACAACGCTCAAAAATTTCTCCTGTGCCATTTTTTAACCCCTCCGCTAAAAGGTTATAAACCTGTGATTTAGCTCTAATTTTTCCTTCTAAAGTTAGATTGACAATGCGCTCAATTAGTGCATTGTAAGTTTCGTTGAAGTTATCTCTATTTTCTGTCATAAGTGGTTTTTTCAGTTATCAGTAAACAGTAATCAGTGAAAAGACAGTAGTAAACTTCTAAGCTGTACTGAATTTAAACTGTATATTGGAAATTTTAGTACAAATGCTCAAACTGGCCCTCCCTGCTCCCAACTTCGGTGCAGTCTTAAGGAGTAATTTAGATAGTCAACAGCTGATTTAATGCTGCACACTTAAAACTTAAATCTGATAACTGATCACTGATAACTGATAACTGATTCAAGACTGACTCCTGTTGATCAAAGTAATTACCGTCACTTCGGGGGGACAAAAAAGACGACCGGGGAAATAGGTTCCTAAGCCTCGATTCACATATAATTGATTTTCTCCGACCCGATGAAATCCCTGGGACCATTGCCAGTATCGGACTACTTTGCTAAACTGCCGGTGAAGGGGAACCCAGCGACGATAGGGTTCAGGTAGCGATCGCCTAAGTTCTTCTAAAACTATCGGTAGGGAACCCATACCGGGGATACTCACTTGACCTCCGTGGGTATGACCGGATAACTGCAAATCCACGCGCCAATCCTTTAAAACCATGGCTGTATCGGGATTGTGGGAAAGGACGAGTCTGGGTATATCGGGGGGAATTTGCTCGAGGATTTGCGGTAAAAATTCCCCGGACCAATAATCGGCCAATCCGACGATGGGAAAATTTTCGCCGTAGGGTGTGACGATTTCATTCCAGAGTACCCGAATTCCCACGCTAGTTAGGGCCGATCTGACCGTTTCCCTGACATTGGGAAGATAACTGTCATGATTTCCTAAACAAGCATAAATACCCCCTTGACTTTTGAGAGCTTTTATGCTATGGACTAGGGCAAAAATTGGCTGGGGACTATCGGTAATAAAGTCCCCCGTCAGGAAGATGAGATCGGGTTTTTCCTGATTAGTAATGGTGATCGCTTCTTGCAGGACAGCTACAGGCAAATGCTGTGCCTCACAGTGGAGATCTGACCACTGCACCAACTTGATCCCTTGCAGATGTGCTGGTAGGCCAGCAATTGAGATCGTTAATCTTTCTACCTGTAAGGATTCTAACCAAAAGGGTCGCATCGGTGAGCCATGGTCGGTGAGTAGTTACCAGTTTATCAATTATTTCCCGAGGGGGATGCTTCTGCAAACATCCCCCTCTTGGCCATTAGCCTTGGAATTTATCGATAATTCTCTCCATGGCGGCCTCGACGTTGGCACGACTATTAAAAGCCGATAGCCGGAAATAACCCTCTCCGGCAGCCCCAAAGCCAGATCCAGGAGTTCCCACCACATTACAGGTATGTAGCAGTTTATCGAAGAAATCCCAACTCGATAGACCCTGGGGCGTTTTTACCCAAACGTAGGGCGCATTTACGCCACCATGGACTTCTAAACCGGCGGCAGTTAATTTTTCTCGGATAATTGTTGCATTTTGTAAATAAAACTTGACAAGTTCTTGTACTTGTGCCTGTCCTTCCGGGGAATAAACCGCCTCGGCCCCCCGTTGGACAATGTAGGAAACGCCGTTAAATTTGGTCGATTGCCGACGATTCCACAATTTCCAGAGTTGCACATCAGTGCCGTCGGCTGCCTTGGCCATCAGACTTTGGGGAACCACGGTTACAGCGCAACGGGTCCCGGTAAAACCGGCATTTTTAGAAAAAGAGCGAAATTCGATCGCACATTGCCGCGCCCCCTCGATTTCGTAGATGGAATGGGGTAAACTAGCATCGGTGATAAAGGCCTCGTAGGCTGCATCAAAAAAGATAATCGATCCATTTGCCCTAGCATAATTAACCCAAGCTGTCAAGTGTTCTTTGGTAGCTGTGGCCCCGGTGGGATTGTTGGGAAAACAGAGATAGATTAAATCGACTTTTTCCGTCGGAATCTGGGCAGTAAAGTTATTTTCGGCGGTAATTGGCAGATAAATCAAGCCCTCGTATTCGCCGCGTTTGTTGACCTCTCCCGTGTGTCCGGCCATAACGTTAGTATCGACGTAAACGGGATATACTGGGTCAGTAACAGCGATCGAGTTATTATCCCCAAAAATATCGAGAATATTGCCCGTATCGCACTTAGAACCGTCGGAAATAAAGATTTCATCGGCACTTATCTCACAACCGCGAGCCTGAAAATCATGGAGGGCGATTTTTTCCCTTAACCAAGCATAACCCTGTTCGGGCCCGTAACCCTTAAAGCTAGAGCGATCGCCCATTTCCTCCACCGCTTTAATCATGGCCTCGCGACAAGCTTGGGGCAAAGGTTCGGTGACATCCCCAATCCCCAGACGGATAATATTAGCATCGGGATGGGCTGCTGCAAAAGCTTGGACTCGTCGGGCAATTTCCGGGAAAAGATAACCCGCTTTTAGTTTTAAGTAATTACTGTTAATGGTTGCCATAATTCTTCTCGTTTCAGTCGCAACCTTTAATCTTATAACAGTTTCAGGGACTAGGACTGGGTGTGGCCTGTTGTCTTTCGATATACAATCAGATAAAAACCTCTTAATAACTGACATTAGTATGGGTGAATCAAAACGTCGTCAATCGGCCCTGGGTGATAAGTATGGACAGGAAGAAAATATCCTGCCTTGGCTACCGATTACCAAAAGTCAAGCATCCCAAGCTTACAAGTTAACCACTAGGGGTGCCTGGATTGGTATAGGAGTTTTAGCCGGGGTTTGGGTGGTTATTCGTTTTGTCGGGCCGGCCTTCGGTTGGTGGAATGTGCAGTAAGCTGTCAATGGGGAATAGGGAGCGATTAACTGTTCCCTATTCCCAGATTCTCACTGATTTGTCAAGATCTGGTCATCGATCGCCCAGTCTATTTCTTGCCGATCGCGACCGGAAGGGAGATAATCATTCTGGAAGGAGTCTGTTAAACCACTGACGAGATCATATTCCGGCTGCCAGTTTAACTCCTGGGTGGCCTTATTAATATCAGCGTAGAAATGTTGAACCCGCAGGGGGAAAGGTTTCTTTTTGCCGAAGTCAAATTTTTTGGGGTTATAGTTAATAATCTCGATTTCCTCGGCATTTTTCCCCATGGCTGCCGCGCAAGCTTTTGCTAAACCGTTAAAAGTTACATAGCGATCGCCTGAAATATTATACACTTGACCGATAGCCTGAGAATTACCCAATACTGCGGCCATGACCTTAGCTAGATCGGCAACGTGACCAAATTGGGTAAAATGTTCCCCATGACCGGGTATAGGAATAGGACGATTACGAACCAAACGGTCAAAAAACCAAGCTTCTAGGTCATTATAGTTGCGCGGTCCGTAGATATAGACTGGACGGATGGCAGTCCAGGGTAAACCCATCTCGTTTAAATAGTTTTCTGTCTCGTATTTTCCCTTGTGGCGACTTTTGGGATCTAGTTTATCTCCTTCTTTGTGGGGCATTTGGTCAGATTTTAGATAAACCCCCGCCGAGCTAACATAGACAAAATGCCCGATTCTGTCTCTAAATATCTCGACGAGGGGCTGAGTATCACTTAATTCTCTGCCATTATTATCGAAAATTGCCTCAAAACTCTCATTTTTAAGCTTTTCTTTCAGTTGCGCTGGGTCGGTGCGATCGCCATGAATCTGTCGTACTCCGGCAACCGGAGCGGGTTTATTGCCACGATTAAATAATACTACTTCATGACCCTGTTCTACTAACACTTTAGTCAGGGAAACGCCGATAAATCGGGTTCCCCCCATAATTAAAATTTTCATAAGATGATGGCATAGATATCAAGGTTATATTATCCCTCGATCGGTGCAGTTTGTGGCTTGTTAGTTGTGAAGAGAGGGATGAACCACAAAGGCACAAAGGACACAGAGAGTAACTAGCGATCGATTAATCAAACTTATCACACGAAGGACAAGAAATCCGGCTGAATTGGCGAGGTTTAGATAAAATGAGGGTAATTAGTCAACAGAGGAGGTCAAAATTATGACTTTAGCAAAGGTAAAAAATCTTTATGATCAAGATTTTGCTTTGTGGATAGAGAAAACGGTTAAGCAATTAAAATCGGGGGATTTATCTCAGGTTGATTTAGAGAATTTGATCGAGGAGGTGGAATCTTTGGAGAAAAGTCAACGCAAAGCGGTCGATAATTTTTTAACTGGTTTATTAGAACATTTATTAAAACGTTGTTATGTGGTTATTCCCGATTGTTATCGAGGGTGGGAAATTGAAATTAGAAATTTTCGCAAGGAGTTGAAGAAGGAATTTAAGTATTCTCCTAGTTTGCAAAGGTTTATGATCGAGATTTTAGAAGAATGTTATCGAGAAGCTTTAGAAGCGCTGAAAGAGGATTATCCAGACTCTAATTTTCCCGATGTTTGTCCTTTTTCTAAGGATATTGATGGCTTATTAAATCATAGGTTTTGGGAGGATAAAAAATAGGCCAGTTCCTAATCCTTGGGGGGAATTGCTATCACTTGATTATTATTAACCACAACCAATTTACCGCCCAATTTTTCGATATTTTCCTTGGCTAACTTGCGGGTTTCTTCGTCTTGGCTATTTATCCAGACTAACATCCAAGCGCCGACTCTAGGGGCGCGACTATCGGGATTAGTTTCTAAAAATTTTACTGTCCGCCTAGCGGATTTTTCGATAAATTCATTACCAGCAATTTTCGCCCAATCGGCGGCCATTTGATAGGATTTTTTTGCCGCAGTAATATCACCTAAAAATAATAGTTCATCCACTCCTTTATATAACCAAACAAAATAGGCATCGGTGACATCAGGAGTGAGTTTTGATAAACCCTTATTCATAATCTCAATTGTTCTTTCCGGTTTGCCGGCATTGACAGAAGAAGCGACAGACATCATCAAATAAGCGCGGACAAATTTGGGGTCATTTTTGGTGACAATCTCCATAAAATCGGGACTTAAACCGTAGCCAGTTTCCTTGCGAGTATCCCCATCGCCATAATATTGAATAAACTGCAACATTGCCCAATTAGCCAACATATTATTAAAGCCAAAAGCTGGCATATTTTTCAATAACTCAACCTGAGCATTTTCTAGGCGAGATTCTTGACTATAATTTCTTTCTAATAGCTTTTCTTTGGTTAAAGTTTTCACCTTTTCCTGTTGCATTTCCACCATAGCCACCATTAGTCCACCGATGACGGCGACTAAACCAAGAGTTTTAAGTAAGGAGAGATTGAGAGATGTTTTTGCGCCTAGCATAGCTTTAAATAAAAGTCAATAGTACGATGAATCAACCTACAAATCACGACCTTCATAATTATAACCATTTACTTATCAACAAAAATAAAAGATTTTTGGGTTTTATTTTAATTAATTCTAATGCCATTAACACAGCTAAGAACGCCAGCGGAATTACTGCCCTTCCGTAAAACCGAGGGTCTTCACCCGACATTTAAGATAAAGTAGCAAAAGTCCCTTTTTCATAATGATAACCCTGTTGGGCGCGATTGATTAATCCCAGGGCTGCGCGCGCTTCTGCTTGCCTACCTTTAGGGATTTGTCCCAAGAGAGTGGGTAAACTGATGGCAGCGAGAACCCCCAATAAAATCACCACTATCAACAATTCTATTAGAGTAAAACCCCTCGCTTTTTTTGCCTGTGATTTGATTGCTAAAAAAAGAAGGTATTTCATGGTTAGATGCTGGCAATGTTGACTATATTTTGGGTGTTGGGGGATTTCAGTTATCAGTTATCAGATTGCAGTTTTAAGTAGACAGTGTTAGGTGAAAACTTCGGAACTTTCTTTTCAGGAGTTGCTGAAGGCATTGCATTTTGATTTCCTCCATTCATATCTCTATTATGCAACAGGTCTTTTCACTGATTACTGTTCACTGTTCACTGAAAAATCCCCACTTCCCCAAAATAATCAAAAGCGCAAGGTTTCCGAGAAAACACTTCCCTGCCACCTTCCGCTGGATTATGATTAAAGCTGAGTTGTGAAATTGCCATTGTCAGAGAAGTATGTAAGGCCAACCCCCATACTTTTCTGGACTAGGATTAGTTGATGGGACGAGCAACAGAAGCAGCAGCACAAGTTGCGGTCGCCGTATCCGCGGTAGCTAAAGCACCTGCAGTTACGGAAACAGTGGGGTTAGTGGCCTGTTCACAGATAACAGCAGAAAAAACGCCAGCGGTGGTTTGACCGACGGCAGCTCCGTATTCGAGAATATCGTTCCCATAGCTTGACCCAGGGGCCATATGTGCCTCGGCACCGTTAGCATCGGGAGTACCGATAGTGCTGGGCGCTGTATAGTAGGAGGTGATAAAATCAACGGGCAAGTCAGCTACAGTGCCAAAGGTGTTGTATTGCAGGCGGAAAGTCTGTTGAGCGCGGTTAACGATACCGAGATTGACGCGAGCTTCAGCTTGTCTGGCTCTGCCTACCTGACGGAGAAGGTTGGGGAAAGCGATGGCGGCGAGTACACCGATCATGATAACGACAACTAGGAGTTCGATGAGGGTGAAACCTTTGTTACCGTTTTTTTTGTTGAGGGCCTGGATGAGTTTGAATTTGAAGGTAGAGTTCATGGATATCTCCTTGAGTGGGTGTTTTTTATTCTCTATAAATAGCCTACCCACTTGTTTGAGAAAACCTATCACTTTCGGAAAAAATTTTTTTGGGAATTTGGGGAAGTGGGTTGGTGTCTTTTCTGGGAGCCAGTTCTAGGGATTGGGGAAAAAACCAAAAAGTTTAGCAGCACCTCCCAGGACGGCCACCACCAAAGCTATCAGAATCCCCCAGTTGGTAAATTCCTGATAACCAACCCGTGCCGTTAACCCCTTGATTTCTGCGGTTAGTCGCTCATCTAGGGCTTTAATATCCCCTTTTAACTCTCCCTTTAACCCCTCGATTTTCTCGTCTAATACCTTAATATCTCCTTTTAACTCGCCTTTGAGTTCGGCCTGTCCGATTTCTACTTTGGTTAGCCGGTCCTCTACCTTGTCAAATCTTTCATCTACTTTGTCAAATCTTTCATCTACTTTGTCAAATCTCCCATCCATCCGTTTTTCCAGGGAGTCGATTTTACTCTCAATCCTTGTCAGGACAGCTTCCAGGGAATAAGTTACAGTTTCGTTAGACATTTTGCTATACTCCCATGGGGTTTTCGGGTTTTTTGAGCGGCCATTTATTATGATCATAAGGCCTCTAGCCTTGCCTAGGAGCCAGTTCTAGGGATTGGGGAAAAAACCAAAAAGTTTAGCAGCACCTCCCAGGACGGCCACCACCAACGCGATGAGAATCCCCCGGTTGGTGAACTCCTGATAACCAACCCGTACCGTTAACCCCTCGATTTTCTCGTCTAATACCTTAATATCTCCTTTTAACTCTCCCTTTAACCCCTCG